>JAEUMZ010000084.1 GCA_016790765.1 Betaproteobacteria bacterium | reverse complement strand
ATCCAGCACGCGGCCGGCGACATAGATGACCGTGCCCGCCGCCTGGTCCTTGTTGTTGCCCAGCAGGGTCATGTCCGCATCCTGGTCGGCGGGAACCTCGACCGGATAAAACGGCCCGATGGTCTGGAACGGCGTGCTCGGGCGCGTGCCCCGGATGGACTGTGCCAGCGCGCCCAAGGGTCCGCCTGCGAACGCCGCGCCCGCCACCACTGCGGCACCGGTCAGGATCTTGCGGCGCAACACCTGCGCGTGCGGCACGTGATGATCGTCATGGCCGTGCAAATGAAAGTCGGGAATGTTCGGGGTGGGCGTGCGCATGGAAGTTTCCCTCTGTTGTTGTTGGCCGTCGTGGCGCAGGGCACGCGATGGCGCCGCTGCGTTGCACGGCGCATGTTGCGCCGCTCCCTGCACATCGTCAATCAACTGCTGCGAAGCGCCTACTCGTACCGGTTGGTCAACGTGCCGATGCGCTCGATGATGACGCTCACCTCGCTGCCCGCCTTCATCGACCCGACGCCGATGGAGGTGCCGCAGGCGATGACGTCGCCGGGTTCGAGCGTGAGGTCCTGCGAGATGCGGCTCACCAGTTGCACGGGCGAGAACACCATGTCGGACACCGCATAGTTCTGCCGTTCCTGGCCGTTGAGCACGGTGCGCACCGTGAGCGTCGATGGATCGAGGCCGGTGGCGATCACCGGGCCGAACACGCCGAAGGTGTCGAAGCTCTTGGCGCGCGTCCATTGCGGAAAGCTCGCGTCCTTGAACAGCAGCTCGGCGGCGGTGACATCGTTGATGCAGGTGTAGCCGAAAATGCAGCCGGCCGCCTCGCTCTCGGTCACGCGCTGTGCGCGGCGGCCGATCACCACGCCCAGTTCGCCCTCGTATACCACCTTGCCCGCGTAGGACGGCGGCACGCGGATCGGCGCGCCGTGCGGATGGAAGCTGCTGTTGCCCTTCAGGAAATACAGCGGCTCCGGCGGAATGGCCTGCCCGAGCTTGGCCGCCAGGGCGTGGAAATTGTTCCACAGCGCCACCATCTTGGTGGGGACGCACGGCGTGAGCAGGGTAACCTCCGCGAGCGCAACGGTTTCGCCCGTCGGCTGGGGGTCGGCAAACAGGTCGCCGCGGAGCAGCGCCACCTGGTCGCCCTGCAACAGGCCATGGGCCACCGATTGGTCGGGCTTCTGAATGCGGAGGTAATGGGGCATGGTGTCGAGGACGGATAGTGGGAGTCGGGCTTCATTGTAGGCCGGGCACCGTGCCGGGGGCACGCGGGCCTGCAGGCGCGCCCAGGGTCCGGCGCCGGTCTCCCTGCATGCCATTCATAGTCGCTTTTGCGGAATGCAGGCCATGAAATCCCCTAAGATGGCGCTCGCACAATTCTGAACAATTCAGTTCTCCTGCAATGAACAAGGCCCAGCTCAAGGCGTTGGAAGCGTACATGTCGCTCGTGTCGAAAAAGAGCGCCAGCACGTCCGACTACGCCTTGAAGGAGCACTTCGCGCAGGAAATCGTGGCCCACCTTCCGGCGGGAGACCTCACCCCGGCGCTGTACCGCCAGGCGGTCAACGACACACTGACCGACATGCCGGTCGAGTACAAGGCGCAGGCGGTGCAGGTGGCGCGCGAGTTCTATCCGTTCCTGAACGTGGACCTGAAACCGGTGGCGGCGGTGAAGCAGACCGGCGGCTACCGCGGCTTCCCCGAGGCCAGCGGCGTGGCCACGCAGCAACGCATCCGCACCATGCCGGACTTGATCGCGGTCGCAGACCAGTACGCACACTCGCCGGCCTTCCTCGACGCGCACAAGAAGTACTTGGCCGTGCTGCGCGCCAAGGGTCTCGACGAGGCCGCGGCCGCCATGCGCAGCCGCATTGCCAAGGCGCTTCTGTACCTCTGCCGCGACAAGACCATCAGCTCCGACCTGTTCCGTTCCGCCATCGACAAGGTGATGCCGGCCTTGACCGATGAACCGGCGCGTTTGTTCTTCGTGCTGGTGGCGCGCGAGTTCTACCAGTTCGCCGCGGGCAAGCCGAATGCGCCGGAGGGGGTCAAGGTGACGGCGCGGTATTCGGGGAAGGAGATGTTTGGGTAGGGTGCACTGTTTCCCGTGCAAAGGACACCGATCGCGTGAGCCTACTCAATGTTCCCGTATTAGTTCGGCGACTCTGGAGGAAATTCAACCCGTACATCGACAGATTGCCTGACAGGACACCCCTTATGATGAATCGCAGGCAAGAAGTTCACCGATTTCACAAAATCGACGATTGGCCGGAGATTTCGAGACCTATCGTTTGCCGAAACGTCTAGCGTAGACGGTTCGAGCTTTCCGTTTTGATCCACCACGCCTCGGATGAAGGTCCAGCCACCCAAGCCAATCCCAGGCAACTTGGGAGGCATCCGCAACTCCGGGGGTTCGGCTGCAGGCGTCTCGACTTCATACCACTGGAAGACATGGCCCGCACCTATCGTGTCAGGTATGGTGGGTGGACATCCCTGTGCCATTCGAGCAGCTGCGAATGGAAGGATCTTGAACTTTGGTGGCGCTGAAGATTCCCGAAAGCCACAGTGATACATGTCC
>JAEUMZ010000207.1 GCA_016790765.1 Betaproteobacteria bacterium | reverse complement strand
ATGGCCGTCCGCAGGCAAGCCTGGAAAGCGGGGACGTTGCGGATCACGTGGTCCGCGGGCAGGACCACCATGACGGGGTCGATACCATCGAGCTCGAACTTCAACGCGGCCAAGCCGATGGCTGCAGCAGTGTTGCGCGCGGCCGGCTCCAGCAGGGTGTTGAAGGCGGAAAGATGCACCAGCGCCTCCCCTTTGGCCGCCGCTGCACCTGTCACAATCAGGACATCCGGCCGCTCCACAATCGGGAAAAGGCGGCTGACCGTGGCCTCCAGCAGGGTTTCCTGCGCCTGGCCGTCCAGGCTCAGGAACTGCTTGGGCAGGGACATGCGCGATAGCGGCCAAAGCCGGGTGCCGGAACCGCCGGCCAGGATTACGCCGCGAATCGTTAGACTTTGCATGGGCTGAGTGCGGGATTTCATAGGAGTGCGCTGCGCGGGCCGTCAGCATACATGTTTGCTTACAAGTCCTGCCCGGATGCTGGTTTCCGGCTGTGCGGAAGGGGCGTAGCATGGCTGGAAGCGCGTTGCGCATTTCAGACACTTTGGACCGGGAATTACCTGCCTCCGGGTACAGGAGAGTAGAATTTGCGTATTGACGCACCAATACTTGGCGGGTAGCATCAAGTCTGCCCGCTAAATATCTGTTTTCTTTGTGTTTGTTGCATTTGCGTTCAGGTGGCCCTAGGGCCTGTCCTAGTGTCGTTTCTTGGGGGTTTGCCATGAAAAAGTTGATCGCGATGTGCGTTGCAGTGGGTTGCATGGCTTCTGCGCCGGTGTATGCGCAGTTCACGGCCGGCATGAACGAAACACAAATCAAGGCGGAAATCGCCAAGCAGTTGAAGGACGGCAAGTCCGTTGATACGGTTGCCAAGGCGGCATTTGATGCCGGGGTCACGGCCACCACTTTGATGTCGGCCTTGATCGCTGCCAAGGTGGACGGCGCCGTTGCAGTCACTGCGGCTGTGAAGGCCGGGTATTCATCCAACGCCGTGGTCAGCGCAGCCATGGCGAATAATGTTGCGCAATCCGTCGCACAGAATGCCGCGGATGCGGCTTCAAAGCCGGCTAGTTCGACCAACACAGCCACCGGTGGGATCTCCGGCCAGAACAAGGGTGCTGGGTCCGGCAGTACCGGGGCGGGTGGCGGTACAAGGCCCAGCGGCAGCTAGAATTCGAATGACGTCCGTGGTTCTCATTCGCAAGAAATGACCCTCACGAGGAAAACATGAAAAAGAAGACCATAGTGGCGCTCTTGTCGATGCCCGCCCTGGCCATTGCAACGGCTGGTGCACAGACCTCCACGCCCGTAAAGTCACAGTACGACATCGGCGGCGCCAAGCCCGATGACGGCAAGGAGGGCCCGCGCGGCGTTGTACTCGGCGACGGTCTCACCCTGTTTCCGTACTTCAATGCTGCAGTTGGCAACGACGACAACCTGTTCCTGGCCAACACCAGCAAGAAGAGCTCGTCCGTCCAGACCTTCAACCCGGGTTTGCGTCTGGAAGCCAAGTCGCAATCCAGCCTGTTGACGTTTGACCTGGATGGCCGCATCGGCCGCTACTCCAGTAGCAGCGCGGACAATTACTCTGACCTGACGGCCGCGGCTTCGGCGGACATCGTGGCCGACAGTAGCCTCGGTTTCCGCTTCTTCCTGGATCACGAACGCGGTCACGATCCGCGCGGTTCCACGGACCGCGGCTCCAGCGACAAGCCGGATGAGTTCGATCGCAATGGCTTCAGTGCCTTGCTCGCCTACGGCGCCAATGACGCAATCGGTCGTGTCGAAGTGGAACTGGGCACCTTCCGCAAGCGTTACCAGAACAACCGCGCGTTCACCTTGGCCAGCGACCGCGATGGCGACAATTTCGCGGGCCGTTTCTTCTGGCGCATCGCCCCCAAGACGTATGCCGTGTTCGAGGCGCGTGAAGACAAGATGGACTACAGCCTGTCCACGTCCCTGCAGGACAGCAAGGAACGCCGCTATATGGTTGGTTTGACGTGGGATGCCACGGATGCCACGAGTGGCACGGCGAAAGTTGGCCGAATCCAGAAGAACTTCTCTGCAGCCAGCATCCCGGACTTCAGCGGCACGGGTTGGGAGGTCGGCATCAACTGGTCGCCGATGACATATTCGAAGGTGGGCCTGAACACCCAGAAGACCTTTGGCGAATCCACCGGCGTGGGCGACTTCACGTTGTCGAAGCGGTATTCGGCGACGTGGACGCACGATTGGGACTCGCGCCTGTCTACGCAAGCCTTCATTTCCCGATCGGACGACGATTTCGTGCGCAACGTACGGGACGATTCCACCGATACGCTGGGCTTCAAGGTCAATTACAAATTGCAGCGTTGGTTGACGTTGGGCGGCGAGTACACCTACACCGACCGCAGTTCCAATGTGACGGGGTTCAGCTACAAGCGCAGCCAATACATGTTCACGGTCGGGGCGACGCTCTGATTCCGGCCTCCATTCCAAACAGCCCCGCAAAGACGTTTGCGGGGCTTTTTTTTGCGGCTGCCGCATCGAGCGCAGGAGAATCACCCCGAGTGTGAACCGCGTCATCGCCGCCTGCTTCGGGCCGTTGTACGATGTGCCGTTCCCTGATTGTCGCCCCCGCGCAGGCGGGGGGCCAATTTTCGTAGCAAAATCACTAGTTGCCGCCCCTGAGCCCTCGTTATGGGATTGGGGTGGTCGTGCAGTGACTCACAACGAGTCATCGATCGGACCCTTTGTGCATATGCGCCTTCTCCTGTCTCTCTTTGCGTTGTTGATCTCGTTTGCGCATGCGCAGGCGCCGGCACCGGGCCCGGCGGCATCTGCACCGGCCCCCAAGCCGTCCACCGAGTTCTCCAGCTACAAACTGGGCGTGGGGGACGTCATCACCATCCAGGTTGTCGGCGAGGATGACCTCAAGCGGGAAAAGGTGCGCCTGTCCGATGCCGGTACCTTGTCCTTTCCGTATCTGGGCGAGATTCGCGTTCGCGGCATGACCGTGGGGGAACTGGAGGATTTCATCACCAAGGGCCTCAAGGGCCGCTACCTGCTCAACCCGCAGGTCACGGTGACCATGGCCGAGTACCGCAATTTCTTCGTCAACGGGCTGGTGGACAAGCCGGGCGGCTATCCCTACACGCCGGGCCTCACGGTGCGCAAGGCCATCTCCATCGCCGGTGGCTTCAAGGAGCGTGCGTCGCGGGAGAAGATCAACGTCATCCGCGAAGACGATCCCAAGGGCATGTCGGTGCGCATCGCGCTCGATGCCCTGATCCAGCCGGGTGACATCATTACCGTGGAAGAGAGCTTTTTCTGATGAATGACCGTACCTTGACCGATCCGGGAGTGCAGCGCCTGCTGGGCATTTCGCAGCTGCAGCCGGTGCAGGAAGCCGAGACGCTGGACCTGGTCGAATACTGGCGCTCGATCACCAAGCGCAAGTGGTCCATCCTGGGCCTGGTGCTGCTGGTGGCCGTGATCACCACGCTGGTGGTGTTTTCATTGCGCCCCAGCTACCGCTCCACCGCCACGGTGATGATCGAGCAGGGCAAGTCCAAGGTGGTTTCCATCGAGGAGGTGTACAGCTCCATCGGCGGCAACCGCGAGTACTACCAGACCCAGGTGGAAATCATCAAGTCACGCGAGCTGGCAAGGAAAACCGTCGAGCGCCTGAAACTGGCCACTCACCCGGACTACGATCCGCGCCAAGCCGAAGAGAGCTTCAGTCTTTCCGATTTGACTGACTGGTTCCGCACCAAGACGGTTCCGAATGAGGACCAAATTACGCGTGGCGTTGTCAATCGGTTCATGCGTGATTTGCAGGTACAACCGATTCGCAATAGCCAACTGGTGCAAATCAGCTTCACGTCTTTTGACAAAGAGCTGGCGGCAAAGGTCCCGAATACGTTGGCTGACATTTACGTCGAGTCAGACCTCGAAGCCAAAGTTGCAATGACGCAAAAGGCCGGCGCCTGGCTGAACGACCGCCTTTCCGGCTTGAAGGAAAAGGTCAACGATGCCGAGAAGGCGCTCCAGGAGTTCCGCGACCGCGAGCGCATCGTCGATGCCAAGGGGCTGGTGATGTCCGGCGCCGCCAAGGCCCTGGAAGAGGCCACCTCCAGCCTGGTGTCCGTACGGGCGCGCCGCGCGGAGGCGGAGAGCCTCTACAACCAGGTG
>JAEUMZ010000198.1 GCA_016790765.1 Betaproteobacteria bacterium | reverse complement strand
GACGATGATCGATTCGTCGCACATCGCCGGTACATAGGCACCGCCCGCCGTGCAGGAGCCCATCACGCAGGCAATCTGCGGAATGCCCTGCGCGGACAGGTTGGCCTGGTTGTAGAAAATGCGGCCGAAGTGTTCCTTGTCGGGGAACACCTCGTCCTGCAGCGGCAGGAACGCGCCGCCAGAATCGACCAGGTACACGCAGGGGAGGTTGTTCTGCAGCGCCACTTCCTGTGCGCGCAGGTGCTTTTTCACCGTCATCGGGTAGTAGGTGCCGCCCTTGACCGTGGCATCGTTGGCCACGATCACGCATTCGGTACCCTCGATGCGGCCGATGCCGGTGATCACGCCGGCGGCGGGCGCGTCCTGGCCGTCCTTGCCGTACATGCCCCAGGCCGCTAGCGGGGAAAGCTCCAGGAACGGTGAACCCGGATCGAGCAATGCCTTGACGCGGTCGCGCGGCAGGAGCTTGCCGCGCGCCGTGTGTTTGGCATTGGCGTCCGGGCCACCGCCTTGAGAGACGCGCTCGGTGTTAGCGTGCAGTTCCGCGACCACCGCGCGCAACTGTTCCGCGTTGGCGGCAAAGGCGGTCGATTGCGTGTCGAGCTTGGATTTGAGGACGGGCATTATCGTTTCTTCGCAAAGAAGTTGCCGTTGGGCTGGTAGAACGCGGCTTCCGAAACGACACCGCCCTTTTCCAGGAACTCGATGGTGAAGCCGTTCAGGCCCTTGACGGAAAAGCGGTTGCCGGCGATCCCCTCGAGCTCACGTACCACTTGACCGGGGACGGACATCGTCAGCGCGCCATCTTCACGCACTTTCACGGTTGCCACGTTGGCGCCGACTTCGTACGCGCCCTCGAAGCGCTTGAGGAACGCCGGGTCCTTGAAGCGCGTATCGGCCAGCTTGACGAACCGAATCGGCTTCACCGACGGCTCCAGCAGCACATTCACGCCGGCCACATCGCCGTCGAGGTTGGTCTCGAAGGTGAACTTCTGGTTGCCCAGCTCGTTGAGTGGGTCGTCCGGCGTGGCGAAGACCTCGTAGTGATAGTGCGGCAGCACCGAGGAAATACCGTTGTAGGTCGCGCGGAAGGCGTCGCCCTCGCGGTCGATGGTGAGCTTGCCGTAGCCCGGATGGTCGTAGGTGCCGGCGTAGCTGGCCAGGTCGTGCGCGGGCTTGGTACCCATCTTGCGCGGCGAAAGCTTCTTTTGCTTGGCGGCATCGCGGCTGGCACGTCCCTTGTCGCGCAGGTCGCGGAGGCGCGTACTCCAGTCGATCGGCTTCAAGCCCAGCAACCGGTCGTAGATCGCGTAGGTGATCGCGTCGCGCATGCCGCTGCCGCTGCCGTTGACGGCCAGGTAGATGCCGATATTGTGCTGCGGCATGAACGAGAGCAGGGAGTTCAATCCCGGCAGGTTACCGCCGTGGTGCACCAGCCGCTCGCCGCGATAGCTCAGCAGGAAAAATCCCATGCCGTAAGTCTGCGGCCCCAACTCGGAAAAGCGGCGGTTGTCCGGCAGCACCATCTGCGGGTTGGTCATCTCGACGATGTCCGCTTCGTTGAGGATGGTCTTGCCGTTGAACTTGCCCTTGGCCGTCAGCATCAGCAGGTAATTGGCCATGTCGCGCGCGGAGGCGTTGATCGAGCCGGCGGGGCCGACGTTTTCGGCATCCGAGTACACGACCGGGCTGGGCTCGTAGTCGTCGTCGAAGTCATAGCCCACGCCGACTTCCGGCGTGGCGAGCATGTCCTTGACGTAGAAGCTTGCCGTCTTCATTTGCAACGGGTCGAACAGGCTCTTTTGCGTGAGCTGTTCCCAGCTCATGCCGGCGATGCGCCCGCCGGTGTATCCGGCCGTCATGTACATGAGGTTGTTGTACTGGAAGCGCGCGCGCGGCTCGGCCGAGAGCTCGAAGTGCTTCAGGTTCTTGAACAGGTCCTCGCGCGTGGCCGGGCCACGGAACCAGGCGTAGTCGTGGCGCGGCAACCCGGTGCGGTGCGTGACCATGTCGCGGATGGTCAGCGTGCCGGTGGCGTAGTCCGTATGCATGCGGAAGTCCGGCAGGTACTCGCGCACCGGCTTGTCCCAGGAGAGCTTGCCGTCGCGCACCAGCGTGGCCAGCGAGGCCACGGCGATGTTCTTGGTCACCGAGGCGATCGGCTGCACCGTGTCCGGCGTCATCGGCAGGTTCTTTTCCAGGTTGCGCTTGCCGTAGCCCTTCAACAGGATGATCTTGCCGTCCTTCACCACCGCCAACGACATGCCCGGCATGTACCAGAGCTTGAGTTCGTTCTCGATGTAGGTGTCGAGGCCGGCGAGGGGGTCGGGGGATTTTTGGGCGTGGAGAGTGCCGGTGAACACAAGCCCGATTCCGGCAAGCATCGCAATGAGGGGACGGCGAAAATGCATCGTTGGTCCTTTCTAGAGTTCCATGACAGGCAGCCTGCGGCAACCTGGCCTACAGGCTCGGTGCGTAGGTCAGGTTGCCGCAGGCTACCTGACACAGTGTCATTCTGAATCCATGCCCGAAATGCTTGCTGGCGCGCTGGTGCAGCCCCAAGCCGGCTCGTAGTGTCCGGCCTCCAAGAATTTTGTGAACGTAGAGTACTTGTATTCCTGCGGCAACTTCACCAAACCGTGTTTCACAGGATTGTAGTGGATGTAGTCGAGGTGGCGATTGAGGTCAGCTTGGTCGCGAATGATGTGGTCCCAGAACCGGCGCTGCCACACATGCTTGGTGCCAGGCGGGGCGAAGTCGCGCAGGAAACGGCGCGCAAACCGCAGCTTTACGCTTTGCATGAACTTCGACAAATTGAATCCATGCAAATCGAACACGGCATGAAAGTGATCCTGCAGGATGACCAATGCGATTGCCTTGACGCCGCTTTCCTCATTGATTTCTCTGATGACCGCCGAGAGCAGCGATTTGGCGGAATCTGATTGCAGGTAGGGGTTGCGATCCATGCAAACGGCGGTAACAAAGATGGGTCCGCCATCCGTTGGGTAGCGCCGAATATTTGTCATTGGAGGTTGTCACGTAGCCTTCGGCAACGTGACCTACGGGCTGGATGATGCAGGTCAGGTTGCCGGAGGCGACCTGACACACTCACCCCGCCAAACTCCGCGCAATCAACATCCTCTGGATCTCGCTCGTCCCCTCGTAAATCTGTGTGATCCGCGCGTCGCGGTAGTAGCGCTCGACGGGATAGTCTTCCAGATAGCCGTAGCCGCCGTGGATCTGGATCGCCTTCGAGCATACCCACTCGGCCAGCTCCGAGGCATAGAGCTTGGCTTGCGAGGCCTCGGTGAGGCAGGGCAGGCCTTCGGTGCGCATGCGCGCGGCGTGGTGGATCAGGAGGCGCGCGGCGCTGATGCGCGTGGCCATGTCGGCCAGCAGGTTGGCGATGCTCTGGTGCTCGGCGATCTTCTTGCCGAATTGCGTGCGGTCGTTGGCGTAGGCCACCGCCGCTTCGAACGCGGCGCGCGCGATGCCGAGCGCCTGCGCGGCGATGCCGATGCGCCCGCCCTCGAGGTTGGAGAGCGCGATGGCCAGCCCCTTGCCGCGCGGGCCGAGCAGGTTCGCCTCCGCAATGCGGCAGTCTTCCAGCAGGATGGCGCAGGTGTCCGAGGCACGGATGCCCAGCTTGTGTTCCGGGCGCTGCACGTTGAATCCGGGTGCGTCGGTGGGCACGATGAACGCCGAGAGCCCCTTCTTGCCCAGTTCCGGGTCGGTGACGGCGAACACGATGGCCACTGCGGCGCGCTTGCCGTTGGTGATGAACTGCTTGGCGCCGTTGAGCACCCACTGGCCATCGACGAGCTTGGCCGTGGTCTTCAGGTTGTTCGCCTCTGACCCGGCTTGCGGCTCGGTGAGGCAGAAGCAGCCGATCTTCCTGCCGGCCGCCATGTCGGGCAGCCAGGCTTTCTTCTGCGCTTCAGTGCCCCAGGCCAGGATGGGACCGCAGCCCACCGAGTTGTGCACGCTCATCAGCGTGGAGGTGGAGGCATCGCCCGCGGCGATTTCCTCGATGGCCAGCGCATAGGCGGTGTAGTCGGAAAAACTCCCGCCCCATTCCTCGGGCACCACCATGCCCAGCAGGCCCAGCTCGCCCAGGTGCGCCACCACGGCATCGGGAATCCACTTGTCCTTGTCCCACTGCGCCGCGTTGGGCGCGAGCTGTTCGCGGGCAAAGTCGCGCGCCATGTCGCGGATCATGCGTTGTTCGTCGGTGAAAAAGTCGCTGGTGGCTTTCATGAGCATGGGTGTCCTCGCGTGCTGCGCATGTTTGCGGAATCAGTAGCCGGTTTTCATCGCGTCGTTTGGCGCGTCGACCGCCTCTTCGCGTTTCTTGGCCGCATCTTCCGTGGCGGCCTTGGCTTTGTCCATCGCTTTCAACTGGTCGCCATAGACCGGATTCTCGCGCGTCGCCTTGATGGCAGCGTCCTTCTCCGCCTTTTGTTGTTCCGCGGACTTCGGCGCCTCGGCGGGCTTGCCGCAGGCAGCAAGGGCCACGCCAATGGCCAACGCGCGCAACAGGTTCGATGGGCTCACCATGGCTGTTCCTTTCCGGTGTAATCGAAGAACCGGCCGTTGTCCGCGGTGGAGGTGCCGGCAATCACGCGTTTCATGCCCTCGATGCTGGTCGCCGGGTCGATGTCGGCATCGCTGCCCCCCATGTCCGTCTTGACCCAGCCGGGGTGCAGGGAAATACAGGTGACACCCTTGGCACCCCATTCGATCGACGCGGTCTTGACCACGGAATTCAATGCTGCCTTGCTGGCGCGATACACCACGCGGCGTGCGGAGGATTGCTGCGCGATGGAGCCCATGGTGCTGGACAGGAACGCGAACACGCCATTGCGCCTCGCCAGCGCGGGCGCAACGATGGGGATGGCGCGCAAGGCACCCAGCACGTTGGTGTGCATGACCGTGTCGAAGTCGGCGGCAGGGCAGGGGATGGCGCCCTCGTTCTGCGGACCCAGCACGCCCGCGTTGTAGATCGCCACGTCGAGGCCGCCGCCATCCAGTGCGCGGGAGAGGTTGCCGAAGCTCGCTTCGTCCGCCACGTCGAGGCGCAACGCCGTGGCGCCGCAATGGGC
>JAEUMZ010000187.1 GCA_016790765.1 Betaproteobacteria bacterium | reverse complement strand
GTCCCCAACAGCCCGTCCTCGTTCGCCACCTTCACCAAGCCGATCGTCGATGCCAGGGCGACCGATCCGCACACGCTGGTGTTGAAGACCGCCGCGCCGCACGTGCTGCTGCCGTCCGACCTGTCCTCGGTGCGCATCGTTTCGAAACTCCATGGCGAGAAAGCCAACACCGAGGACTACAACGCCGGTCGCGCCGCCATCGGCACCGGCCCGTACAAGTACGCCGAGTACGTGCCCAACCAGCGCGTGGTGCTGAAAGCCAATTACGGCTACTGGGGCGGCGAGGAGCCGTGGGACAAGGTCACCTTCAAGATGCTGCCCAACCCGGCTGCGCGCGTGGCGGCGCTGCTGTCCGGCGACGTGGAGATGATCGAATCGGTGCCCACCGCCGACATCGCCAAGATCAGCGCCGACAAGCGCTTCAACGTGGTGGACAAGATTTCCAACCGCGTCATCTACGTGCACTTCCACCAATCCACCGACAAGCCGCCGTTCACCGCGGGCAAGGACGGCAAGCCGCTGGACAAGAACCCGTTCAAGGATGCGCGCGTGCGCCGTGCACTCTCGATGGCGATCAACCGCGACGCCATCGCCGAACGCATCATGGAAAAGCGCGCCGTGCCCGCCGGGCAGTTGCTGGCCGATTCGTTCTACGGCACCAGCAAGAAGCTCAAGCCGCCGAAGTTCGACCCCGAGGGCGCCAAGAAGCTGCTGGCCGAAGCCGGCTACCCGAACGGGTTTGCGCTCACGCTGCACGGGCCCTCGAACCGCTACATCAACGACGAGAAGATCATCCAGGCCATCGCACAGATGTATTCGCGCATCGGGCTCGACGTGAAAGTGGAAACGGTGCCGCCGGCCAACTACTTCACGCGCGCCACCAAGGGCGAATACGGCTACATGCTGCTGGGCTGGGGCACCGAATCGAACGAACAGGGCTCGTCGCTCAGATCGCTGCTTGCGACCTACGACCCCGACAAGGGCATGGGCGTAACCAACCGCGCGCGCTATTCCAATCCGGCGATGGACAAGGTGCTGCAGCAGGCGCTGTCCACCATGGACGACAAGAAGCGCGAGGGGCTGATCCAGCAGGCGGCGGAAATCGCGATGAACGATGCCGCGCTGATCCCGATCCACTTCGAGGTTTCCACCTGGGCCACGACGAAAAACATGAAATACAACGCACGCGTGGACCAGTACACGCTGACCAGCGACCTGAAGCCGGTGAAGTGAAAGTCCTTGACCCGTGCGGTGTTTGGGCGCTTTCCGGCTTGAACGCCGCGCCAGTGCTTGGGTTTGGTCGATGAATCGAATCGCGCGCGTCCCGCCGCATGCTTGAGTTCACCCTCCGCCGCCTCGCCCAATCCGGTTTCGTATTGGCCGTGATGGCGCTCCTGGTGTTCGTCAGCGTCTATGCGGTGGGCAATCCGATCGAGATGCTCATCAACCCGCAGGCGGACGAAGCCGAGCGATTGCGCGCCACCGTGGCGCTGGGGCTGGACAAGCCGCTTTACGTGCAATTTCTCTCGTTCCTGCAAGGCGCGGTGACCGGCGACCTGGGCCGCTCATTCGTGTTCGGCATCCCGGCGCTGGAATTGATCCTCTCCAAGCTGACGGCGACGATCGAACTGGCCGTGGTGGCGATGCTCATCGCCATCCTGCTCGGCATCCCGCTCGGCCTCATCGCCGGGTTGAAGCCGGACAGCGTGGTGGGCAAGTCGATCATGGCCGGGTCGATCCTCGGCTTTTCGCTGCCCACTTTCTGGGTCGGCCTGGTGCTGATCATGCTGTTCTCCGTACACCTGGGCTGGCTGCCGTCCAACGGGCGCGGCGACACGGTGGAGGTGCTCGGCCTTCACTTGTCGGTGTTCACGCTCGATGGCTGGGTGCACCTGTTCATGCCGGCCTTGAACCTGGCGCTGTTCAAGCTCTCGCTCTTGATCCGCCTCACGCGCGCGCAGACGCGCGAGGCACTGATGCAAGATTACGTGAAGTTCGCGCGCGCCAAGGGCCTGAAGCCTTCGCGCGTGATCGGCGTGCACGTGCTGAAGAACATCATGATCCCGATCGTCACGGTGATCGGGCTCGAATTCGGCTCCGTGGTGGCGTTTGCCATCGTCACCGAGTCGATCTTCGCCTGGCCGGGCACCGGCAAGCTCCTGATCGACTCCATCAACCAGCTCGACCGGCCGGTGATCGTCGCGTACCTTTTGGTAATCGCCACGCTGTTCGTGGTGATCAACTTCGTGGTGGACCTGGCGTACTCGTGGCTCGACCCGCGCGTGCGGCTGGGACAGGCGGCGGGGCACTGATGGCAATGGTCGACTTGCGCGCTGATTCAAATCTGTCGCCCCGGCGCAGGCCGGGGCCCAATTTACGAACGTCAACTGGGACCCCGGCCTGCGCCGGGGCGACAACCTGGGAGGGTCTGCAAAAATGAGCGACTCCCCTTTGCAACGCATCTGGTCCGGCTTCGCCGAATCGAAGGTCGCGCTCGCCGCGTTGGGCCTGCTTGCACTGATCGTCTGCGTGGCCTTGTTCGCGCCGCTGATCTCGCCGCAGAACCCCTACGACCTCGCGCAACTGGATGTGATGGACGGCAAGCTCGCGCCCGGTGAGGCGTCGGCGGCCGGCAAGACCCACAGGCTCGGCACCGACGACCAGGGGCGCGACATGCTCTCCGGCATCTTCTACGGCCTGCGCATCTCGCTCGCCGTGGGGATCGCGTCGACGCTGATCGCGGTGACCCTCGGCCTGGCCCTGGGACTGGTGGCCGCATATTTCGGCGGGTTCGTGGATACGCTGATCATGCGCATCGTCGACATCCAGTTGTCGTTTCCGTCGATCCTGCTGGCGCTGATCCTGCTCGCCATCTTCGGCCCCGGGGTGAACAAGGTCATCATCGCCCTGGTGGCCGTG
>JAEUMZ010000131.1 GCA_016790765.1 Betaproteobacteria bacterium | reverse complement strand
ACCGTTGGCTTCATGCGTGCGGTAGTCGGTTCCCACGTGGCCGCCGACGATGCTGCTCGCAGGCCAGGTGCCGGTCACAGTGAACCCGGCATCGGTGTTGTCCACGATGACGGCGCCGGGGGCGTCGTTGCCGGGGGCGTGGGCCAGGTAGTTGGTGCCCAGGTACCCGGCCACCGAGGTGCTGGGGCTCCAGGTGCCGGTCACGCTGAAGGCCGGGGCGGTTGCCGTGTTGTCGATCGTCTGTTCGGTAGGCGTGGCGGCCTGCGGGCGCACCAGGGCCACCGGGAGGTCATTGAGCCACACGTGTTCGGACTTGAGTTGTCCGGACCCATCGTATTCGCCGATCAGGCGCCCGGCTTCGTCGTACACAAAGCGGGTGAGGAGGCCGTTGACGCTCTTGCTGACCCGCTGGCCCAATGCGTTGATGCCGGTCTGTACCACCGTGGCCGGTGTGGTGGATGTGGCCGGGACGGTGATGCTGATCGGCCGGTTGTTGCCGCCGTAGTTCCAGGTATTGGTGCCGTCGGAGATCGTGTTGCCCACGGCATCGTCTGCTTCTGTCCAAACAACCCGGGGACGCTTGGACGGGCGCCGGGAAAATCCCCAATCGGGGCACTTCAATGAACGAACACAAGCACTGGTGCGGTGTTTGACGGTATTTCGCCCCGAACGCGTTGACTGGCCAGGGGTTTGGCCGCAAGCGTCCACCCAATGCGTTCATCAGGCGGAAAACGTCGCTCCAATGCCCCCGCAACCCTCCCCCATCCGTGTCCGAACTCCCCACCCGCCTGCGTAAAGCTGCATGACCGGTCGCGAACTGCGCGTGGCGCCGGTGGGGTCCGCGCAGCGTGCGCGGCGCCGTGGTGACGCGCGGGAGTCCGACCATGTTCCGCATTGCCCTGGCTTCAGGCGTCTCTGCAGCCCTTCTCCACGCCGGCCTGGCGGCCGGTGCGCCGCTCGACGAGCCGATCAAGCCCATTCCCGCCAGCGTACCGGTCGATGCCGCAAAGGTGGCGCTGGGCAAACTGTTGTTTTCCGAGAAGCGCCTGTCCAAGGACGACAGCGTCTCCTGCCAGTCCTGCCACCTGTTCGACCAGGGCGGCGCACACCCGTCCAAGCGCCCCACCGGGGCCGGCGGCGCCGTGCATGTGGTGAATTCGCCCACCGTTTTCAATGCCGTGTTCGGCTTCAAGCAACTTTGGTCCGGCGGCGTGGATTCCATCGAGGCGGTGGTCGAGCGCGTGGTCAAGGCACCGCGCGTGTTCGCCTCGAACTGGGGCCAGGTGCTGGGCAAGCTCTCGCAGGACGGCGCCCTGGTCGCGCGGTTCAAGTCCACCTATGCCGACGGCCTCACGCCGGCAAACGTCGCCAACGCCATCGCCGAATACAATCGCGCGCTGATCACGCCCAATGCGCGGTTCGACAAGTACCTGCGCGGCGACGCCTCGGCCATCAGCGCCGATGAAAAGAACGGGTACGCCCTGTTCAAGAAGTATGGGTGCATCGCCTGCCACCAGGGCGTCAACGTCGGCGGCAACATGTACCAGACCTTCGGCGTCATGGGCGACTACTTCAAGGCGCGCGGCGACGTGCAGGAGGCCGACCTGGGCCTCTACAACTTCACCAAGAAGGACGCCGACCGCCACACCTTCAAGGTACCCAGCCTGCGCAACGTCGCCCAGACCGCCCCGTACTTCCACGACGGCTCCGCCGCCACGCTCGACGAGGCCGTGGACGTGATGTTCCGCTTCCAGCTCGGCCGCCAGGCCAGCGCGAAGGATCGCGAACTGATCGTGAAATTCCTCGGCACCCTGACCGGTGAACTTCCGCAGGCCCTCAAATGAGCGCGCTCGCCCTGCCCCTGCCCTCTGCCACGCCAGCGTCCGCATCCCGGCCTGCGGAAGAACCGGTCACGCGCCGCTTGGCGCGCCGCTTCGGCCACGGCCATCCCGCCGCGCGCCTGGTGCGCGCCGTGCTGGCGCTGGCCTGCCTGGCGGCCGCATTGGTGCTGCTCGGTTTCCTGTACTTCAAGTCCACCTCGGCGGACCCCACCGTGCGCGCCGAGGTGGAATCCGCGTTGCGCGCCATCCGCCAGGACGACACCGACTGGAGTGCCGAAGTGCTGCGCACCAAGCTCGGCATCGCCGAGGACTACGACGCCATCGTCGCGCTCGACCGTGGCGTGCGCGCCCGCATCGCGCGCCTCGCCACGCATCCGGCCGCGGCAGACCCTGCATTCCGCACTTCGCTGGGCGCGCTCGACGGCGCCTTTCGCCACAAGGCCGAGCGCTCGGACCGCTTCAAGTCACACAATTCGATCCTGCGCAACTCGCTGCGCTACCTGCCCACCGCGGCGGCCGAGGCGCGCGCCGCGCTCTCCGGCGTGGCGGGCAACACGGCGCGCGAGGCCGATGCCCTGCTGGCCCACGCGCTGACCGAATCGCTCAAGTACGCCGTGGTGGCCGATGAGTCGCACCGCGCCGGCATGCAAGAGGCGATCGAGCGGCTGCAGGCGCGCACCGCCGCGCTGCCGGCCGGCGATGCGCGCGATGCCGCCGGCGTGTTCCTGGTGCATGCGCACACGGTGCTGCGCTTCAAGCGCGACGAGGAGGCCTTGCTGGCCGCCGTCACGCAGGCGCCCACGGTGCGCAACCTCGACCTGGCCATCAAGACCTTCGAATCTGGCGCCGCCTTTGCGGCCTCGGCAGCCGACTTTTGGCGCACCCTGCTGGCCCTGTATTGCGGCGCGCTGCTGGCGCTGGCCGCCGCGTTTGCCTGGCGGCTGCGCGGCAGCTACGTGGCGCTCAACCGCGCCAACTCGGCGTTGAGCGCCGCCAACGACGGCCTCGAGGCGCGCGTGCTGGAACGCACGCGTGAGCTCGAAGCGGCGTTGAAGTCGCTCAAGGAATCGGAGTCGCAGCTGGTGCAAAGCGAGAAGATGTCCTCGCTGGGCCAGATGGTGGCCGGTGTGGCGCACGAGATCAACACGCCGCTGGCGTACGTGCGCTCGAACCTGGAAGTGCTCGCCGAGCGCGCCGGGGTCAGTGCCGCCATCGCCGCCCATGCGGCCGAGCTGGTCACGCGCCTGGCGCACCCGGATCGCGAGCCCGAGGCCTTGAACGCCTGCTTCCAGACCCTGGCCCGGCTCACGCAGTCGTCCAGCGCCGACGGAACGGCCGACGAACTCGGCCGCCTGGCCCACGATGGCCTGCACGGCATCGCGCAGATCAGCGACATCGTCACCAACCTGAAGAACTTCAGCCGCCTCGATTTGAGCAAGACCACCTGGTTCGATGTGCGCGATGGCCTGGACAGCACGCTGGTCATCGCGCGCAACGTGGTCAAGTCGCACCATGTGGTGAAGGAATTCACCGAGGTGCCGAAGATCGAATGCTCGCCCTCCCAGCTCAACCAGGTGTTCCTGAACCTCATCACCAACGCCGCGCAGGCCCTGCCGGCGGCGGGCGGCATCCTCACGCTGCGCACCCGTGCCGAGGGCAAGGAAGTGCGCATCGAGGTCTCCGACAACGGCAAGGGCATCGCGCCCGAGCACCTGCCGCGCATTTTCGATCCCTTCTTCACCACCAAGCCGGTGGGCGAAGGCACCGGCCTCGGCCTGTCGATCGCCTACAAGATCGTCAACGCGCACGGTGGCCGCATCGCCGTCGATTCCACACCCGGCTGCGGCACCACGTTCTCCGTGTTCCTGCCTGCGCAGGGACTGCAACGCAAGGCCGCCGCACGCCGCCCTTCGCGCGTAGCCGCAGCACCCTCCCAGCGAACCGCCGCCGCACCCATTCCCCGCGAAGCCCCCGCGTCCCTGCTCGCCTGACCCCTCCCTGGAAAACCGACCATGAAGACCATCAGCCGCTATGAAATCGTCGAGGAACTGGGCCGCGGGGCCATGGGCAAGGTGCTCCTGGCCTGGGACCCGGTGATCGAGCGCCACGTCGCCCTGAAACTGTTCGACCGCACGCAGGTGCCGGCCGCGGAGGCCGACGAGGCCGCACTGCGCTTCAAGCGCGAGGCCATCGCGGCCGGCCGGCTCACGCACCCGAACATCGTGGCGGTGTACGAGTACGGCGAGCAGGGCGAAACGAGCTACATCGCCATGGAATACGCGCGCGGCGAAACGCTGAGGAAGCGCATGACGCACGGCACGCCCTGGGCCGCGGAGGCCGTCCTGCCGGTGGCGCGCCAGCTGTTCGCGGCAATGATCTACGCCCACGAGCAAGGCATCGCGCACCGCGACCTCAAACCCGGCAACATCGTGCTCAGCGCGCATCCGTCCGAGCCCGGGCGCGAACAGGCCAAGATCCTCGATTTCGGCATCGCCCGCGTGCGGGCCGCGCAGGACCTCACGGAGGCCGGCATCTCGCTCGGCACGCCGGGCTACATGCCGCCCGAGCAATGCCACGGCGCGCCGACCGATGAGCGCGCGGATGTGTATGCCCTGGGCGTGATGCTGTTCGAACTCCTGGCCGGCCGGCGGCCGTTCGAGGGCACGGTGGCGGAGATCTTTAGCCAGACCCTCAATGCCGACGCGCCGCGACTGTCCCAACTGCGCAGCGGCCTGCCGGACGCGTTGGACGACGCGCTGGCGCGCGCATTGGCGCGTGCCGCCGGTGACCGCTTTCCCACCATGCGCGCGTTCCGCGATGCCTTCACGCTGGCGCTGTCGGAGTCGATCACGCCTGCACTGCTGCCGGTCCCCGCGCTGCTGGCGCGCGCCGCCACGCCGCGCGCGTTTCCGGCGCTGCGCGTGGTGTCGTCCACCCCGCAACCGGTGACCCCCGCCATGCCGGCCGCCCCCGCCGGTGGCTGGGCCACCGCCACCGGCACGCTAAAGCTGCAGGCCATCGCGCAAACGCTGGGCACGCCGGCAACGGCCGATCCGGCCGGCGCGCGGCCGAAAGTCCTGTTCCTCGACGACGAGGAACGCATCCTGGGCGCACTGCAGACGCTGTTCCGTTCGACCTACGAGGTGCTCACCGCCACCGACGGCGAGGCCGCGCTCGAGCTGGTGCGGCGCCACCGGCCGTCGGTCATCGTGAGCGATCAGCGCATGCCGGGCATGCCAGGCGTGGAGTTCCTGCGCCGTGCGCGCGAGATCGCGCCGGCCGCGGTGCGCATCCTGCTCACCGGCTATTCAGATCTTGCGGCCATCGTCGGGTCGGTGAACGACGGCGAGGTGTACCGCTTCATTTCCAAGCCCTGGAGCAACCAGGACATCCGCCAGACCCTGGCCGAGGCGGTGGCCATCGCCGAGTCCTCGTCGGCGGCCCTGTCCGCGCCCGCGCCGGTGCTCGCCCCGGCCACGCCGGTGCACCGCGCTGGCGAGGGCCTGCTGGTGGTGCAAAAGGGCCGCGAACTGTTCGACCTCCTGAACGACGGCTTCGGCCGGACATTACCGGTGTGCCACGCCCAGTCGGTGGACGATGCCCTGTCCACGTTGGAAGACCAGGAAATCGCCGCGCTGGTCTGCGACCTCGATTCGGTCGAGGGCGCCGGGGTGATGTTCAAGCTCTTGAAGGCGGCGCATCCGTCGATCCAGGGCATCGCGCTCACAGGGGCGAGCGATTCGGACATGGTCATCGGGCTCATCAACGAGGCTCAGGTGCACCGCTTCGTCGGCCGCCCCTTGCGCCTGACCGTGCTCGACCGCCACGTGAAAAGCGCGCTCGACCGCTACCGCGCGGTGCGCGCTCAACCGGTGCTGGCCGAGCGCCAGCGCGTCATCGTGGGCAGCGAGACGGCGCAGTCACCCTGGGGCCAGGCGATCTGGAAGCGCGTGGGACATTTCCTGGGCGGCCGGGCGGCCTGAACTCCGGCCTCCTTTCCGCAGACCGTCGGGGCACGTGAACCGCGTGCGGCTCAGCCCGGCACCACCAGTGCGGTGTTCTCCAGGATCGCCTCGCCGATGCGGTTGATCCACGGCAGCGGCGCTGCCACGCCCTTGGATGCAAACAGCGCCGGTGCAAGCCCGGTGACCTCGGCCACGGTGACCCGGCGGCGGCGGCCGCGCACCTCGACATGCGCCGTGCGGCCGACTGCAAAGCCCTTGCCGGCACGCGCGAGCAGTTCCGCGCTCGCCACCACGGTCCAGCCCAGGTCCTTGCTCAGGCTCTCGATGCGCGCGGTCGTGTTCACCGCATCTCCCAGCGCGGTTTCTTCGGCAGCCCGACCGGACCCGAGGCGCCCGAACATCACTTCCCCGCAATGCAGCCCGACGCCGATGGCGAACGGCGGCAGGTCGCGTCCGGCGAACCAGGTGTCCAGCCACAGGCGGAAATCCTGGGCCACGGCGGCCAGTTCCAGTCCCACCAGCAAGGCGCGCACCGCATGCTTCAGGCCGTGCCCGGGCGTCGCGTCGTCGAACACCACCATCAGGCCGTCCCCCAGCACCTTGACGTGGTGACCGCCATGGCGCTCGGCCACGGCGCAGGCGCGCTGGAAGTACTCGGCCAGGATCTGCGCCACTTCGGTCACCGTGAGGCGCTCGGCCGCGGTGGTGAAGTTGCGGATGTCGGAAAACAGGATCGACGCCTCGTGCAGGGGCACTTCGCCGGTGGGCGGGAGGGACGGGACGGGGGCGCGACGCATGGGTGGCTCTCGAGGTTTCCTTTCCTCCAGCTACGCAGCGGGCGCCCGGAATCCGTCATCGCCTCCCCGATACCTCTCATTGACCTCCTCCATGACCGAATGGCTGAACCGATTGCGTATTCGTCATAAAGTAGTCATCGAAAGCGCGTGACCCCATTGGTGACGCCCTCCGACATGGAATCCCGCCCCGCCAGCGAAACCGCCCACTGGAAACGCCTTTCCGAGCTGCTCGACCAGGCGCTCGCGTTGCCGCGTGCCGACCGCGCGGCCTGGCTGGACGCGTTGCCGCCGGACGACGCCCCGCTCCAGGAGCGGCTGCGCGCCATGCTGGCGCAAAGCCACGACTTGACCGACCCGTTCATGCGCACGCCGGTGGGATTGAAAACCCTCGACGCCGCGGCCGGCGGGTTCGCCGCCAAGAAGACCGGCGACACCATCGGCCCCTACCGGCTGATCCGCGAGCTGGGCGCCGGCGGCATGGGTGCGGTGTGGCTGGCCGAACGCGAGGACGGCACCCTGCACCGGCGCGTGGCCTTGAAGCTGCCGCACCTGGCCTGGGAGGAGGCGCTGACGCAGCGCATGATGGTCGAGCGCGACATCCTCGCCACGCTCGAGCATCCGCACATCGCGCGGCTGTACGACGCCGGCATGACCGGCGACGGTGGACCCTACCTCGCGCTCGAATACGTCGAGGGCGAGCCGATCAATGTCTATTGCCGCGAGCGGCAACTGGGGCTCGATGCACGACTCAAGCTGTTCCTGCAGGTGGCGCAGGCCCTGTCCTACGCGCACGGCAAGCTGATCGTGCACCGGGACTTGAAGCCGAACAACATCCTGGTCACCGCGGACGGCGAAGTCAGCCTGCTCGATTTCGGCATCGCCAAGCTCCTGACCGAGGACACCGGCCGCGCCTCGGATTCGGCGCTCACGCGCATGGCCGGCCGCGCACTGACCCTGGACTACGCCTCGCCCGAGCAGATCCGCCGCGAGCGCGTGACCATCGCCACCGACGTGTACTCACTGGGCGTGGTGCTGTTTGAACTGTTGACCGGGAAGCGGCCGTACAAGCCCAAGCGCGACAGCGCGGGCGCCATTGAGGACGCGGTGCTCGAGCAGGAGGCGGCGCTGGCCAGCCGCGTGGCCATCACGCCCTTCGCGCGCGCGCTGCGCGGCGACCTCGACGTCATCCTGGCCAAGGCGCTCAAAAAGCCGATCGACCAGCGCTACGCCAGCATGGACGCCTTTGCCGCCGACGTGAAACGCTACCTCGACGGTGTGCCGGTGGAAGCGCGGCCCGATTCGGCCTGGTACCGGACGCGCAAGTTCATCGGCCGGCACCGCGCCGGCGTGGGCGCGACGGCCGCCGCGGTGGCTGCACTGGGCGCGGGACTGGGCATCGCGCTGCACCAGGCGCAGGTGGCGCGCCAGGAGGCGCGGCGCGCCGACGAGGTCAAGCAGTTCATCGGCACCATCTTCAAGGACGCGGTGCCGCGTACCGGCAGCGGCGGCGAGGTGCTGGCCAAGGACCTCTTGGCCTCCGCCGAGCAGCGCATCGAGCGCGAGCTGTCCGGCAATCCGCGCGTGGCCGCCGAGCTGGGCGTGATCGTGGCCGAGAGTTTCGCGTTCCTCGGCGTGCCGGACCTGGGTGAGAAAGCGCTGCGCGCGGCGCTCGGGCGTGCGGAAGCCGAGCTCGGCCCCGCCCACATGATCACCATCCGCGCCAAGGTACAGCTCGCGGGCATCATGAAGCACCGCGAGCCAAAGATCGCGGACGGGCTGTTCGACGAAGTGATCCGCGTGGGCGACCAGTTGCTGCCGGCCTCTGCCGAACTGATCGCGGACGCCTGGTCCGAAAAGGGATTCATGGCATCGAAGACCACGCAGCCGGAATCGGCCTTCCCGATGATGCGGCGTGCGATCGAGTACGCGGAGAAGCACCTGGGGTCGCACCACGGCGCGACGATCTTTTACATCGGCTTGCTGGCCAACACCTATGGCGTGCACGGCAAGCTGGACGAGCAACTCACGCTGGCCAAGGACGCCTACGACCGCGCGCAGTCCGCGTTCGCCAAACAGCGCCCGCACAACATGCTGACCGCCGCGGAACGGTTTTATGGCAGCGCCCTGCGGCGCGTGGACCGCCCGGCAGATGCCATCCCGCTGTTCGAACGCGCGCTCATCGACCAGCGCCAGCTCGATACCCTCGACACCGGTCGCGTGCGCTACGCCATGCACGAACTGGCGGCCGCGCTGATGGCGGCAGGCCGCCTGGACGAGGCCCTGCCGCACTTGCGCAAGGTGGTGGAACTCGAGCAGGTGAACAACCTCTACGAATCGGACAACCGCGTGATCGCCGGCATTCCCCTCGTACAGGGATTGATGCACGCACGGCGGCTCGATGAGGCGATGAAGGAGGACGAGCGCATCGCCGCGGTGCAGGCGCGCGTGGGGCGGCTCACGCCGCGCATCGTGGCCGGGCATCAGGTACGGCGCGCCGAACTGCTGGCCCTGCGCGGGCAGCACGCCGCCGCCGAGGCGCTGGCGCTCAACGCGGCCAAACCCGTCGACGGCGTGCCCGCGGCGGCGCAGGCGCATGCGCTCAAGACCGCGGCCCTGAGCGCGCGATTGGCCGGCCAGCTCGACACCGCCGAGCGCCACATCCTCGCCGCCTTCGCGCTCAAGCTGCCCACCCGTGGCGCAGCGCTGCTGGCCTCCGACATCGCGGCCGAGCGCGCGCTGATCGCCCTCGACCGGCGCGACGTGATGACCGCGCGCGGCGCGGCGGAGCGCTGCCGGCAATTGATGGACGAGGCGCAGGCCGCACCCTCGGTGCGCACCCACGCCTGCGTGCTGGCCCATGCGCGCGTGACCCTGGCGGGCGGCGATGCGGCCGGCGCCGCACGCCACCTCGAGACCCTGGCGGCCAGCTGGCAAAAGACCCACGCGTCGAACCCCTGGCATGGCGAGGTGCTGCATTGGCTCTCCCGCGCGCGGCAGGAATCCGGCCGCGCGGCCGATGCGCGCACGGCGCAGCGCGAGGCCGGCGCCCTGCTGGCGCGCTCACCGCACCGCGCGCATCTGGCGCTGGCCGGCAGCTGACGCAGGCGCAAGGGGTTCAAGACCCGCCGCCTGCTCGCGGTCAGCGCGGTCTATCGGAAACTATCAGCGGAGAAATTCGTAGGTCACGTTGCGCAAAGCGCTACGTGACAGGCGTTTGATGCATCGGTTGTCAGGCAGCCTGCGGCAACCTGACCTACGGCAGCGCGATCAGCACGCCCCATCGGCTTCCATCCGCGGAGAAGACTCCTGGGAAATGCGATGCACTCAGTCGCGCGGCTTGAGCATTTCCGCCAACAACAGCCGCGCGCGTTCCCAGTCGCGGCCGACGGTGCGCACGCTCACGCCCAGGGACGCGGCAATCTCTTCGTCGCCCAAGCCGGCGAAATAACGCATCTCCACCACCTTCACCAGGCGCGCATCGACGCGCGCAAGCTTTTCCAGCGCGTCGTGCACCTCGAGGATTTCCTCGTCCGAGGCGCCAAGCGTTTCGCCGGCTTCGGTGTCGAGCGTGATGTGCTCGGCGTCGCCGCCGCGCGATTCGGCGTTGCGGCGGCGCACGAAATCGACGATCACGCTGCGCATGGTGGTGGCCGCATAGGCCAGGAAATGCTCGCGGCTGACGATCGGCGCGCCCTTGGCGGCCTGGATTCGGAGGTAGGACTCGTGCACCAGCACGTTGGTGTCGAGGTAGGTGTGGCGGCCGCCTTGCGAAAGCCGCGAACGCGCCAACCGCCGCAGTTCCTGGTAAAGCAGCGGAAACAACGCTTCCACATCCACGCCCTCGCCGGGCGGCGGCGGCATGGGAATCGGTTCGTCTGCTTCAGGCGGGTTCATGCGGGCATCGTGGGCGGCAAGCGATGAACCCATGCTACGTGGAGTTGGAAGCCGGCTCAAGGCCGGCGCGACCAACCCGGCATGGGCCAACCGCCGGCAAGTCCACACAGTAATCACGGCAAACTCCTTGATGGGTGAGGCTCCCGGGCCACAATGGGCCCGGAAGCCGCACGGGTGCTAGGGTTTGGCAGCGCGTCCCGCCAATCCGGCGACGCGCGCCGGCGACAGGAACCTTGCAATCGCCAATCCGGCAATGTCCACGCCCATGCGTTCGGCGGTGTCGGTGGAAAACCGGAAATGGATACCGGCATGGATGCGCGCATCAGACACCTCGCGCGTGAACGGCGCGGTGCCGATCCATGTGCGGCGGGCACCGCCCGCGGTGGGACTCACGGTGGAAAGAAGCGGCATCGCACGACCGGCCATTTCCGCATCGAGAACGCGCGCGACGGTGGAGGCCAGGATGCTGTGCCCGCTCGGGTACTCCGGATGCATCGGCGCCTCGATCAGCGAGGCCCAGGCCGCATCGCGTTCCGTGGACGGATGGCGGTCCTGGTCTGCATTGCGGATCGCGGTCACCGGGCGCCAGAACTGGTACTGGTACTTCGCGTCGAACACGGCGATCAACGCGTCGTCCATCGCCTGCGCGACCATGGCATAGAGGCGCGCGTTGTCGGTGAGGCTGCGCCCCGGCTGATCGGCCACCGAGCGCACCACGCCGAAGTAGATAGACGGCAGCGAAAACTCCCAGAACTTCGCCACCGCGCCTTGCTCGGCGGTGCGCGCCTGCGAGGTGCGTGCACCGAGCCGCTTGGTTTCCTCGAAATCGCGCGCCCAGGTCTCGCTGGCCAAGTCGGGCGGCGGGCCCGGCCGGAATTGCGCTGCGTGCGTCATGAGCCAGGGCTTGCGCTGCGGCCAGTGCGGCACGGCCGGCGATGCCGTGGGCACGTAGGTGCCGGCGGTGGTCAGGGGCCGGTAGGCGTCCGGTGCGGACCCGCCATCCTGCAGCCGCACCGCGAGCAAGGCTTCGGCCGCTGCGATTCCTGCCGCGACGGCTTCCCCGCGCTTCGGCCCCTCCGGCGTGCGTTGCAAGGCCGTCTGGTAGGCCTGCTCGATGGCGGCGGACTGCGCCGGCAACAGCCGCAGCAGCACGCTGCGATGCGCGGCCGCAATGGCTGCGTCCGGATGCGCGGCTGCGGCCGGCGAGCGCAGCGATTCGTGCGCTGCCGTCTGCGTGAGCGCCATCAGCCGCACCGCCGGCGGCGTGCCCATGCGCGCCTCGGCGATGAATTCGCTCGTCTTCGCGTTCCAGTCCGTCACGGCATCTGCTTTCGCAGCACCGGGCAAGGCGGCCCAGCAGGCCACGGCGGCGAGGATCGATTGCAGGTTCGATTTCATGATCTGCCCCCGTCTCACGCTGAACGCTTGGTAATGACCACTTCGAGGTACTCCGCCGGCACCACCAGCGACGAGGCGCCCGCCGTGTTGTGCTCGGCAAGCAGCGCAAGGATGTCGCGTTCGAGCGCGGGTGAACCTTCAGCACCGAGCGCCGCAAAAGCCTTGTGCGTGGGGCCGTAGAAATCGCGGAACACCTGCAGCCAGTGCGCGGCGGACCGGTAGCGGAAATTGAACACGCGGCGCTCGCACACCACGCGCTCGGCATACGGCGAGAACCACTGGCCGATGTGGGCTTCGCTGCCCCACTGCGCCGGCGAGGCCAATCCGGCCGGCGGCGGCACGTGGCGGCCGATGACCTTGAACAGCTGGCCGATGAAACCGGACGGCGTCCAGTTGGCCAGGCCGATGCGCCCGCCGGCGCGCACCACGCGCACCAATTCCTGCGCCGCGCGCTCCTGGTCCGGCGCGAACATCACGCCGAAGGTGGACAGCACCGCGTCGTAGCTGCCGCCCAGGTACGGGAGGTTTTCCGCATCGGCGACCTCGAAGCGCACCGGCAGGTTTTCCGCATCGGCGCGCGCGCGGCCTTTTTCCAGCAAGGCGGGGACGTAGTCGGTGGACACCACCTTGGCGAAGCGGCGCGCGGCCGCCAGGGTGGCATTGCCGTTGCCGGCCGCCACGTCGAGCACGCGTTCTCCGGCGCGGATGTCGGTGGCCTCGGCGAGCATTTCGCCGACGATCTGCAGCGTGGTGCCGACCACGGCGAAATCGCCGCTGGCCCACGTGGCCTGTTGCCGAATCTTGATGGCCGCAAAGTCGGGCGCCGGTGAGGTTGGGGGTGTTTCCAGTACTGCGTTCATGAAATGTCCTTTGTTTGGAAAAGTGGTCAAGCGGGTGCGCCAATGCGCCCCTCATCGCACTTAACGTGATGGCGCGCGCTTGCCGGACATCGAATACGCGAGTTTGGCCGGCGCTGTGACGTGGGTCACAACGCGCAAGCACAATGGCGCGCCTCAGCGCGCGGGATCGTCAGGCCCGGTCCGCGCGCGGCGGCGTGTCTGGCTGGGGGCCTGGCCGAAACGGCGCTGGTATTCCATTGAGAACGTGGTGACGCTGCGAAAGCCGTGTTGCGCGGCTGCCTCGCGCACGCTTGCCCCCAGGGCCAACGCGTCGCGCGCCGCATCGAGCCGCAGGTGCCGCGCGCGCGCCATCGGCGAAATGCCGCGGTAGCGCTGGAACGCCGTTTGCAGCGTCCGCACGCTCACGCCGCAGTGGCCGGCCAGCTCGTGCAGGCTGACATGGCGCAGGCAGTTCTGCTCCAGGTAGCGCTCGGCGCGCTTCATGTAGAACGGCTCGAGCGGGGCGGACGCACGCGCGCCAGGGGCGGCGGAGAAGCTCAGTTCCAGCGATTTGCGCGCATGCAGGTAACGCCGGTAGCTTGCCTTGGCGCCGGCGATGTCATTCATTTTCGCCAGCGTCAGCGAGCGGTTGTAGTGCAGCAGGTCCACCGTGGCCAGGTAGCGCCCCTGCTGGCGCGCCAGCTCGATGGCGGCATCGAGCTGGTGCAGCGACTCGCGATGCTGGCCACACAGTCTCAACGCCCACGCATACGCCTGGCGGATCGCCAGTTCGTGGTCGCGCACGCCGTTGACTTGCGCATGCTTGAGCATCTTGGCCAGCGGCGTGAGGCTGGAGCGCGCTTCACCGCGCAGGATCATCACGCGCATGCGGCCCAGGTGCAGGATGCCGTCGATGCGCATCCCGGCCCGATGGTCGCTCAGCGCGATCGCCTGGTCGAAGTAGGCCAGCGCCTGGTCGAGCCGGTCCCGCATGCCGGTCAAGTCGGCCGGCTCGATCAGGGTCATGTGCGGAATCGCACGGTTGGGCAACACCGGCCTCAAGGCCCCGTGCAAGGTTTCAATGCCGGCCATGTTGAGCAGCTGTACCTGCCAGTAGAGATCCCCGGAACGCGCGGCTTGCGCGATGCCATCGGCGATCACCCTTTCGGCGCGCGCCTCGTCTCCGCTGGCATGCGCGAGGTAGCTCTCGCACATGCGCGCCCGCGCGGCGACCAGGTGCGAGCCGCAATCGACCGCCGCCGCATGTGCGCGCGCCGCCAACGCCAGGCCTTCGCTGTAGCGGCCCTGCTGGAAACGGATGCGCGCACGGTGCACGTCGGCCAGTGCCAGCGCGTCGGGCCGCGCAACTTGCCGGGCCAACGCTTCCGCACGAGCGACCTCCCGCTCGCTGGCCGCGTAGTCCGCCATCAGGAAATGACAATCCGAGGCCACCAGGGCCGCATCCACCCAGGCACCGGATGGCGCAGCGACCCGGGTCTCGGGGGGTAGCCACGGCGCGAGCAAGCGCAAGGCATCGCGGGGCTTGCCTTGCCGTTCCAGCGCGGTCGCCTGCGCGATCAGCGACGCGCCCGCATCCGGACCGGCGTCCGGCCCCATCTTCGGCGCAGGCGGGCGGCGTTGCGTCACGTCAGGTCCCGTGCAACGCATCCATCCAGGCAACCCGGGGATCAAAGTCCAGGACTGGCGCGGCGTTTGAGCCCAAACAGGCCGGAAAGCCGCGCCCGCCCTCGGGTTTCATGGTGCGGTGCGCCCGTTGCGCGCCTTCACGGCCGCGATGTCGGCCGCCGTGATGCGGCCCGAGCGGTTGATGTCGTACTGCTGATTGCCGTTGTTGGCCGACTGTCCGGCGCGTGCCTTGGTGGCGGTGGCGTCGTTGGCGTTGACGCTGCGCGTGCCGTCGACGTCGCCGGTCAGGAACACGATGGGCGCGCTGGCGTTGATCGACCCATTGACGCCATTGAGCTTGACCATGCCGCGCGCACCGTCGGCCACGCCGCCGATCGCCACGATGACTTCGTTGGCCAGCGCGCTGACGGTGGCCGTGCCGATGGGCTGCTCGGCGGCATTGACGATGCTGGCGGTGCCCGCGACGCCCACCGTGCCGCTGAACTGGAACACCACGCTGTGGCCGTTGCCGCCGACGCGCGATTCAACGGTGGGCGCGCCCGCCAGCGTTTGCGTGTGATCGAGCCCGCGGTCGAGCGGCGCAGCGCCATGCATGGCGCGCGAACGCACGCCGACCAACTCCAGCGGACCGGACAGCGACGTGAACTCGGCGGTGATGAACTTCGCATCGTCGGCACGCACCACGCAGACGCCGGTACCGGCGCAATGGCCGCCGCGCCAACCGGTGAAGGCCGAGCCCATCGCGGCCGTGGCCGTGAGGGTGACCTGCGTGTCGTAGCCGAAGCCCTCGGCGCAGTCGACCCCGCAGTCGATGCCGGCCGGGTTCGAGGTGACGGTGCCCACGCCGTTGCCCATGCGGGCCGTGGAAAGGGTCAGCACCGGCGCTGCCAGCGGCGGCGCATTGACGCCGGCCGGCAAGGCCTCGCTCAAGGTCACCGCGCCCTGTGCATTGCGGATCTCGATGGTGCCGCCGATGGCCGCGGGGTCGAAGGCGATCGTGATTTGCCGCCCGTCGTCCATCTGCAGGATGGCCGTGCTGTCGTTGGCGCCGGCGGCCACGCTGGTCATGGTGTTGTCGATGGACAGCACGTGGAGGAAACGCGTGAGGGTGTTGTTGGTGACGGCGGCGTCGATGCGATGGCCGGACCGGAAATCCGTATCGACACTGTTCATGGCGGTGATCGAAAGCGCGCTGGTTGCCGGGCTCAACGCATGCACCCTGAGCGTGGATCCCGCGTTGGCCACGGTCACCACCCGTCCATCGATGACCGGCAGCACCTCGGTCGGCAACTGGAACACTTTGGTGGTGGTGCCCGCGCTGTAGTGGACACGGTCGAACAGCACCACCGTGTTGGGCTTGATGAACACGACCTCGCGCTCGCTCCTGACCCCGGGGTTACCCGTGGAGGGATGGTTGTAGAGCGTGCCCTGGTCGGCAGCGGCGTACGTGTATTCGTCCTTCACCGAGAGGCGTCGCGGCATCGCTGCAGAGGACGGGTGCTCATACATTCGAACGTCCACGCCATTGAGCACTTGGCGCACCATGCCATGCGCGCCGGACACCTGGTTGATCCCGCTGTGCGCCTGCATGTTGGCGTCGTTGACCAGCCAGCCGTTCTTGTACAGCAGGATCGACAACCCGTCGCGGTGCGCGTGGGACTCGGTGTAGGGTCCGTTCAGGAACATGAGCCAGGTCGCACCCGTGTCCCATCCGGTGCGCATCGACAGGTGCCCGGTGCCGGTGGGTGCATAGGTGGTCGCCAGCCCGATGGCCGCGCCGCTGTTGCTGCCCGGGTAGAAGTAGTCCCAGATCCAATTGAACTGATCCCCCATCTGCGGCCGCGCGGTCAGCGGCAAGGTCAGGCGCACGCGCTCAGCGAGGCCCGTGCCGCTGTAGATCGAGGACAGCGCCAGCAGCATCTCGCGGTGGTAGTCGTAGAACGCGGCCGTCTCGTCGCGCGCATGGTCGCCGATCGGCGCGATGCGGTCGCGAGTCGGCGCGAGCATGTGCAGCATGTAGGCCATGGTGGCCATCGAATGCGGCGTGGCATCGGCAATGCGTTCGCCGGTAGTCTTTTCCCATAGCCAGTAAAGGCCGAACAAGCCCTTCATGGCCGTGCCATAGCCGGTGCCCTCGCGCGAGCCGCCACCGACCAGGTCGCTGTTGTAGGTGGGAACCAGGGCATTGCCGAACTTGGTGAAGCGGAAATGGTTGAGCCACTGGTCGGCGTTGGCCGCCTCGTGCTTGGTGGCCAGGCCGTACAGCATGGTCGCGCGCAGGAACGAGAAGTGGTAATTGTTGACCGGGTTGTTGATCGACCAGCCGCTCCAGGTGAACAGGGTGCCGTTCCACGTCGCCAGATTGGGGTTCCAGACGTTG
>JAEUMZ010000098.1 GCA_016790765.1 Betaproteobacteria bacterium | reverse complement strand
TGCTTGGCCAGGCGGCTGGCCAGGTCCGTGTAGCCGATGATGGTCACGCCATGCTTGACCACCGCCTTGTCGCGCTCGGTCAGTTCGCAGTTGCCGCCCTGCTCGGCGGCCATGTCCACGATCACGCTGCCGGCCTTCATGGTCTTCACCATGTCGGCGGTGATGAGTTTCGGCGCGGGCTTGCCGGGGATGAGCGCGGTGGTGATGATGATGTCCACTTCCTTGGCCTGCTGCGCGTACATTTCGCGCTGCGCGGCTTGGAAGCCTTCGGACATCACCTTGGCGTAACCGCCGCCGCCGGAACCCTCTTCCTCGTAATTCACTTTCACGAACTCGCCGCCCAGCGACTTCACCTGGTCGGCCACTTCGGCGCGCGTGTCGTTGGCGCGCACGATGGCGCCCATGTTGGCTGCCGTGCCCACCGCTGCAAGACCGGCGACGCCCGCACCGGCGATGAAGATCTTGGCCGGCGGCACCTTGCCCGCGGCGGTGATCTGCCCGCTGAAAAAGCGCCCGAATGCGTTGGCCGCCTCAATGACCGCGCGATAGCCGCTGATGCCGGCCATCGAGGTCAGCGCATCCATCTTCTGGGCGCGCGACAGGGTACGCGGCAGGCAGTCGATGGCCAGCACCGTCACCTTCTTGGCCGCCAAGGCCTGCATCAGGTCCGGGTTCTGCGCCGGCCAGATGAAGGAAATCAGCGTCTGGCCTTCCCTCAACAGCGCCACTTCGTCCATCGACGGTGCGCGCACCTTGAACACGATGTCGGACGCCGCATACAGGGCCCTTGCATCCGGCTGCACCGTCGCGCCCGCCGCCGCGTAGTCGGCATCGCTGACGTTGGCGCCCTCGCCCGCGCCGGCTTCCACCGCAATCGCGAAGCCCAGTTTCTTGAGTTTCTCGATCGCCTCCGGGACGGTGGCCACACGCTTTTCGAGCGGAAACGTCTCCCTTGGTACTCCGATCACTTGCGGCATTGCCGTGCTCCCTCATCTCGCTATGTGTTGTTTGTAAACGACGGGCATCCATCATCGAAGCCGTGCGTTTCACCTGGCGCGTCCCCCTTTGAAAAAGGGGGATTGAGGGGGATTTGAGATCGTCGCGAAATGGAAGCGCCGAAAATCTCCCTCAATCCCTCTTTACAAAAGAGGGAAGTGCCCTGCTGAAATTTCACTTCGTAGGCAAGCATTCGATCCCGCAGACCGACAAGCCATGCCAAAAAGCCTCGGGCATCTTACTTCAAAGCGGCAACGGTCGCGCCTTCGCTGACGAAGAAGGTTCGCGCCACCCAACCGTCATGAACACCTGGAACACAGAGTTCAGGGAGATGAGGGAGAACACCGAGAAAGATGCGCTTGCTTTCTCGGTGCCTCCTCTATCTCACTACTCTCTGCGTTCCAGGTTTTGAGCGCACGGCTGCCGCAGAAATTGGGCGTTCGCGACAAATTGCGGGCCGCATCAAAGCGCCAGCGGCCGCGCCCTCGCGAAGGCGGGGATGTCGTGCGACCGTTTAGGCATGAAAACCTGGAACACAGAGTTCAGGGAGGTGGGGGAGGACACCGAGAAAAACGCGCGAGCTTCCTCTGTGCCCTCCAACACCTCTGTACCCCCTGTGTTCCAGGTCTTGGGCGCCCGGTCTCACGTGGATGGGGGACGTCCGCGACAAGAAGCGCGGCACATCAAAGCGGCAGCGGCCGCGCCTTCGCGAAGGCGGGAATGTCGAGCGGTCCCTTGGTGAAGCCGATCACCTTGAAAAGTTCGCCCATCTCGGCCGGCGAGGTCAGGCGCTGGATTTCCTGGGACGACCGCAGTTGCGCCTCGCCCGACGCATCGAGCGGCACAAGGTCCGCAAGCCCGGCGGCGATCAGGAACTGGGCCTGGGTGGTGTATCCGGCCAGCGTGAGCCCCGCGTCCACGCCGGCGTGCGCCACGGCCGAAAAATCCACGTGCGCAGTGATGTCCTGCAGGCCCGGAAACAGGAATGGATCGGGATGCGCGAAATGGCGGTAGTGGCACATCAACGTGCCCATCGACCGCGCCGGATGGTAGTACTCCGCAGCGCGAAAGCCGTAGTCGATGAACAGCAACGCGGCGCGGCGCATCGACCCGCCAAGGCTTGCCACCAGCGCCTCCACCTGTGGCGCGATTTCGAGCAGGTAGCCTTCGGGCAGCGCGCCGCCGAAGTGCCGCGCCTGCAGGCGATCGGCCTGTGCGGCGAGTGCGGGGTCGGCCAGCGGCTGGTCGCGCCAGGTGAACGCGCCCTCCACGCAGGCCACGCCGCGCTCCACCCAGGCGCCGTTCGCGCGCGCGACGAGGTGGACCGGCAGCACGTCGAGCACCTCGTTGCCGACGATGACCCCGTCGAATCCGGCCGGCAGCGTATCGAGCCACTCGGCGCGTCCGGAAAGATGCGGCGGCAGGGCGGCCAGGCGCGCCTGTTGCCGCTCCCGCAGGTCGGCGCTGACTTCCAGCAATCGATAGCGATCCGGCAGGCTGCCGATCTGGTCGAGGTGGACCAGGACATCGGCCGCCAGTTTCCCGGAGCCGGGCCCCAGTTCGAGCAGGTCGCCGCCGGTCGAACGCAGGAGGCTGGCCGCACAACGCGCAACGCATTGGCCGAACAGGGGCGAGATTTCCGGCGCCGTGACGAAGTCGCCCGCCGCGCCGAACTTGCGCGCACCGGCGGCGTAGTAGCCCAAACCTGGTGCGTAGAGTGCGAGGTCCATGTAGCGCGCGAACGGCATCCATCCGCCCGCCGCCGCAATCTCGTCCGCCAGCATCGACGCGCAGCGGCCGGAATGCGCCAGGGCGTCCGGGCCGGGCTCGGGCAGGTCGGGGAGGCGGGAGGCGGAAAGGGGCGGGCGCAAGGATCGAACCGGGAGCACGCCGGCGGCCGAAGCGGGCCAACGCGTGGATGAGACTTCGATTCACTGGACTAGAATCAGGAAAAAATTATCCCACGCGAATCATGGCGCCCCCTCCCCCATCGCTCGACAAGGCCGTGTTGATCACCGGCGCCGCGCGCCGCCTCGGCGCGGAAATTGCGCGCGCATTGCATGCCGCAGGGTGTCGCGTGGTCCTGCACTGCAACCGCTCGCGCAAGGAGGCCGATGCGCTGGCTGCCGATCTGAATGCCGCCCGGGCCGATTCCGCACGCGTCGTGCAGGGCGACCTGCTGGCCTACAACGCGTTGAAGGGCCTCATCGACCATGCCGCCAGCGAGTACGGCCGCCTCGACGGCCTGGTCAACAATGCCTCGGCGTTCTATGCCACGCCGGTCGGGCAGATCGACGAGGACAACTGGCTCGACCTCATCGACTCGAACCTGAAGGCGCCCCTGTTCCTCTCCCAGGCAGCGGCGCCGTACCTGAAAAAAACCGGTGGGTCGATCGTCAACTTGGTAGATATCCACGCCGAACGGCCATTGAAGGACTTTGTCGTCTATTCAGTGGCCAAGGCGGGGCTTGCGGGCCTTACGCGATCATTGGCGCTGGAGTTAGGGCCCGAGGTGCGCGTCAACGGTGTGGCGCCCGGCGCGATCCTCTGGCCCGAAGCCGGCCACCCGGGCGGCGGGGCGTTCGAATCGAAGGAACAACTGCGCATCGTCGACCAGGCACCGCTCAAGCGGGTCGGTGCTCCCGCCGACATCGCCGGCGCGGTGAAATACCTGATGCTCGACGCGCCCTACGTCACCGGGCAGATCCTCGCCGTGGATGGCGGGCGCACCGTGGCGCTCTAGCGCCCAACGGAGGCGTGCCCCGCACCAAAGTCCAGCACTGGCGCGCGTTTCCAGGCTTTTTTGGCCCAATCGGCGCGTCCGCGCTTGAGTTTGCCCAAGTCAGCCTAATTCCGCCTTTTACCAACCGGTAAAATTTTCTTGGTAGCATCCGGCATGCGTCCGTGCGGCGTTGCACCGCTGGACGCAAAGGTGCAGCATTGTTCGTTCCCGCCGCCGTGCGTGAAGCGGCAGCGGGAATCCAGTCTTTCCGCATCATCAGGGAGTCCACATGAACGACCGCCACCACGCCACCGGCCTCGCCAACAGCTGGCTGCCCTTCACGCCGAACCGGTACTTCAACGAGCACCCGAAGATTCTGGCCAGCGCCAAGGGCGCGTATTACACGATGGCGGACGGGCGCAAGCTGTTCGACTGCCTGTCCGGCCTCTGGTGCAGCCCCATGGGCCATGCGCATCCGAAGATCGTCGAGGCGGTCAAGCGCCAGGCCGAGACGCTCGACTACTCGACCGCGTTCCAGTTTTGCAACCCGGTGACCTTGAGCCTCGCCGAGCGCGTCGCCGGCATCGCGCCGGAGGGCCTGTCGCGCGTGTTCTTCACCAACTCCGGCTCGGAGTCGGTCGACACGGCCTTGAAGATCGCCTACGGCTATCACCGGCTGCGCGGCGACGGCGCGCGCACCCGCTTCATCGGCCGCGAGCGCGGTTACCACGGCGTCGGCTTCGGTGGCATGGCGGTGGGCGGCATGGTCGCCAACCGCAAGATGTTCGGGCCGATCATGATCGGCGGTGTCGACCACCTGCCGCACACCCACAACCTGAAGGAAATGGCCTTCTCGCGCGGCCAACCGACCTGGGGCGCGCACCTGGCCGATGAACTCGAGCGCATCGTCGCCCTGCACGACGCTTCGACCATCGCCGCCGTCATCGTCGAGCCGATGCAGGGCTCGACGGGCGTGGTGGTGCCACCGGTGGGTTACCTGCAGAAGCTCCGGCAGATCTGCACCAAGCACGGCATCCTGCTGATCTTCGACGAGGTCATCACCGGCTTCGGGCGCGTGGGCGAGAACTTCGGCGCGCAGGCCTACGGCGTGACGCCGGACATCATCACCTTCGCCAAGGGCGTCACCAACGGCATCATCCCGATGGGTGGCGTGATCGTGCGCGAGGACATCTACCAGACCTTCATGGGCGCCAACGCGCCGGCGCACGCCATCGAACTGTTCCACGGCTACACCTACTCCGGCCACCCAATGGCGGCGGCGGTCGGCCACGCGGCACTCGACGTGCTGGTCGGCGAGGGCCTGATCCAGCGTGGCAAGACGCTGATCCCGTTGTTGGAAGACGCGGTGCATTCGCTCAAGGGCGAGCCCGGCATCATCGACATCCGCAATGGGGGACTCGCCGCCGGCATCGAGCTCGACCCGATTCCCGGCAAGCCGGGCCTGCGCGGCATGCAGGCGTTCGAGCGCGGACTCGACGAGGGCCTCCTGTTGCGCCTGGCCGGCGACACCATCGCCGTCGGCCCGCCGTTCATTTCGACAAATGACGAGATCGCCTCGATGGTGGACGGCGTGCGCCGCGCCATCCGTCATGTCATGTCGCAGCCGGCCTGATCGAACGGCATCCAACGGAATCGGGAGCACTTGCAATGAACGACAAGCATTCCGGAATCTGCGCCGGGCGCCTCACCGCGGCCGAGTACGCAAAGAACTTCGCCGACGCGCATCCGCCGCTCAACCGCACCCAGGCGCTGATCGAATCCGAGCGCTGCTACTACTGCTACGACGCGCCCTGCACCACCGCCTGCCCGACCGGCATCGACATCCCGACCTTCATCCAGCGCATCGCGCAGGACAATGTGCGCGGCGCGGCGCACACCATCCTTGAAGAGAACATCCTGGGCGGCATGTGCGCCCGCGTGTGTCCCACCGAAGTGCTGTGCGAGCAGGCCTGCGTGCGCAACACCAATGAGGACAAGCCGGTGGAGATCGGCCTGCTGCAGCGCTACGCCACCGATGGCTACTTTGCCAAGCCGGGCGCGCCCCTGTTCAAGCGCGCCGCCTCCTCCGGCAAGCGCGTCGCGGTGGTCGGCGCCGGCCCGGCCGGATTGTCCTGCGCGCACCGGCTGGCGATGCTCGGCCACGACGTGGTCATGTTCGACGCCAACCCGAAGCCCGGCGGGCTCAACGAGTACGGACTGGCCACCTACAAGACCGTCGACGGTTTTGCGCAGAAAGAGATCGAGTGGCTGTTGTCGATCGGCGGCATCACGGTGCATGAAGACAAGGCGCTGGGCCGCGACATCGTGCTGGACGACCTCACGCGCGACTACGACGCCGTGTTCCTGGGCATGGGCCTGGCCGGCGTCAATGCCCTCGGCGTCACCGAGCCGCAGGCGAAGGGCCTGCGCGACGCGGTCACGTTCATCGCCGAATTGCGCCAGGCCGGCGACTATGGCGGCGTGCCGATCGGCCGGCAGGTGGTGGTGATCGGCGGCGGCATGACCGCGGTGGATGCCGCGGTGCAGTCGAGAAAGCTCGGCGCCGAGGATGTGACCATCGTGTACCGCCGCGGCGAGGAGGCGATGAGCGCGTCGGGCTACGAACAGGACTGGGCGAAGAAAAACGGCGTCAAGATCACGCTCTGGGCGCGGCCGGTCGAGATCCTGGCCGAGGACGGTGCGGTCACCGGCGTGCGTTTCGCGCGCACTGCGCAGGCCAACGGCAAGCTCACGGACACGGGTGAAACGTTTGCGCTGGCTGCGGACATGGTGTTTCGCGCCATCGGACAAACTTTTGTTGCCGCGCCAGCGGGTTCCAGCATCACCCTGAAGGATGGACGCATCGCCACTGACGAAGACGGCAAGACCTCGCACCCGAAGGTTTGGGCGGGTGGCGATTGCCGTCACGGCGGGCGCGACCTCACGGTGGAGGCGGTCGAGCATGGGAAGCGGGCGGCGATTGCGATCGACAAGTCCTTTCGCGCATGAATATTGAAAGTTCGACGAAATTGAACATCCCCCTCTCCCTCAGTCCCTCTCCCACGAGGGGAGAGGGAAGCCTCACGCGACGCCGGTTCGCGCGCTGCTGAACTCGCCCCTCTCCCCTCGTGGGAGAGGGGTTGGGGAGAGGGGGTTCGAAAACATGAATTGCGGAAACACGCGGAGTAACGAACATGGCTGACCTCACCACCCATTTCATCGGCATCAAGAGCCCCAATCCCTTCTGGCTCGCTTCCGCGCCGCCGACGGACAAGGAATACAACGTGGTGCGCGCGCTCGCGGCGGGCTGGGGCGGCGTGGTGTGGAAGACCGTCGGCGAGGACCCGCCCATCGTCAACGTCAACGGGCCGCGCTATGCCACGCTGTGGTCGCAGGACCGGCGCGTGATCGGCTTCAACAACATCGAGCTCATCTCCGACCGGCCGCTGAAAACCAACCTCGACGAGATGCGCCGCGTGAAGCGCGCGTGGCCCGACCGCGCCATCATCGCCTCCCTCATGGTGCCGTGCACCGAGGAGGCCTGGAAGAACATCCTGCCGCAGGTCGAGGACACGGGCTGCGACGGCGTGGAGCTCAACTTCGGCTGTCCGCACGGCATGAGCGAGCGCGGCATGGGCTCGGCCGTGGGCCAGGTGCCGGAATACATCCAGATGGTCGCCGCCTGGTGCAAGCAGTATTCCAAGCTGCCGGTGATCGTGAAGCTCACGCCCAACATCACCGACATCCGCTACCCGGCACGCGCGGCCAAGAAGGGTGGTGCCGACGCGGTGTCGCTGATCAACACCATCAACTCCATCATGGGCGTCGACCTCGACCGCATGGTGATGAACCCGGTCACCGACGGCAAGGGCTCGCACGGCGGCTATTGCGGCTATGCGGTGAAGCCGATCGCGCTGAACATGGTCGGCGAGATCGCGCGCGACCCGGAAACGCACGGCCTGCCGATTTCCGGCATCGGTGGCATCACCACCTGGAAGGACGCCGCGGAGTTCATCGCGCTCGGTGCCGGCACCGTGCAGGTCTGCACCGCGGCCATGGTGTACGGCTTCAAGATTATCCAGGACCTGACCGACGGCTTGTCCAACTTCATGGATGAAAAGGGCTACAAGTCGATCGCCGATTTCCAGGGCAAGGCGGTGGGCAGCGTGGTGAACTGGCAGGCGCTTAACCTGAACCACATCGAAAAGGCCGTCATCGAGCAAGACCTGTGCATCCAGTGCGGCCGCTGCCACGTGGTCTGCGAGGACACCTCGCACCAGGCCATCGTCGCCAAGGTCAACGGCAAGCGCCACTTCGAGGTCATGGAAGAGGAATGCGTCGGCTGCAACCTGTGCGTGTCGATCTGCCCGGTGCCACAGTGCATCACCATGCGAGCGCTCAAGCCGGGTGAGGTCGACAAGCGCACCGGCGTCAAGGTGACCGGCCAATACGCCAACTGGACCACCCATCCCAACAACCCGATGCGGGAGGCTGCCAAATGAGTTCCGTCCTCACCCAGTCCGTGAAGTCCGCCACCCAACTCTACGAAGTCGCCCACTGGATCGGCGGGCGCGTCGAGCGCGGCACCTCGTCGCGCACCCAGGACATCTACAACCCGGCGCTCGGTGTGCCGCAGGGCAAGTTGATCCTCGGCACCGAGACCGACCTCGACAATGCCGTCAGCGCCGCGGCCGCCGCCTTCCCCGCCTGGGCGCAGACGCCGCCCTTGACGCGCGCCCGCGTGCTGTTCCGCTTCCTGGAAATCTGCCAGGCACGCAAGAAGGAGATGGCCGAACTCCTCACCCGCGAGCACGGCAAGACGTTGCCCGATGCCCTCGGTGAAGTGGCACGTGGACTCGAGATCATCGAGTTCGCCACCGGCATCCCGCAACTGCTCAAGGGCGAATTCACCGACCAGATCGCCAAGGGCATGGACGCGTGGTCGATGCGCCAGCCGCTCGGCGTGGTGGCCGGCATCACGCCATTCAACTTCCCCGCCATGGTGCCGATGTGGATGTACCCGCTGGCGCTGGCCTGCGGCAACACTTTCGTGCTGAAACCCTCGGAGCGCGATCCCTCGGCCAGCCTGCTCTCGGCACAATGGTTGAAGGAAGCCGGCCTGCCCGATGGCGTGTTCAACGTCGTGCAGGGCGACAAGGCCGTGGTCGATGCCCTCCTCGCGCACCCCACCATCCAGGCGGTGAGTTTCGTCGGCTCGACCCACGTCGCCGAATACATCTACCGCACCGGCAGCGCGCACGGCAAGCGCGTGCAGGCATTGGGCGGCGCGAAAAACCACATGGTCGTGATGCCCGATGCCGACCTCGACTCGGCGGCCGATGCGCTGATCGGCGCGGCCTACGGCTCGGCGGGTGAGCGCTGCATGGCCATTTCCGTGGCGGTGGCGGTGGGTGATGTCGGCGACAAGCTGGCCCAGGCGCTGGCGCCGAAGGTCGCGGCGCTCAAGGTCAATGAAGGCCACCAGGACGGCGCCGAGATGGGGCCGATCATCACCGCCGAATCCAAGGCGCGCATCGAGGGCCTGATCGGCAAGGGTGAACAGCAAGGCGCGAAAGTGGTGGTCGACGGCCGCAACTGCAAGGTGCCGGGCTACGAGAACGGCTTTTTCGTCGGCGGCACGCTCCTCGACCACGTGAAGCCGGACATGGTCGTGTACAAGGAAGAGATCTTTGGCCCCGTACTGTGCCTGGTGCGCGTGCCCGACATCGCCGCGGCGGTGCAGCTCATCAACAGCCACGAGTACGGCAACGGCGTGGCGGTGTACACGCGCGACGGCGGCACCGCGCGCGAGTTCGCGCGCAACATCCAGGTCGGCATGGTGGGGGTCAACGTGCCGCTGCCGGTGCCGATGGCGTTCAACAGTTTCGGCGGCTGGAAACGCAGCCTGTTCGGCGACCACCACGCCTACGGGCCGGAAGCCGTGCGCTTCTACACCCGGCACAAGGCGGTGATGCAGCGCTGGCCAGAGGGGAATTCGAAGGGTCCGGAATTCGCATTTCCACAAAACGGATAGTCGGTGGTGAAATGGCGTTTCCGTCATAGAAGCGACCCGCTTGGATTGTCTCCCCGGACTTGTTCCGGGGGAGAGTCGGGGAATTCGCAGAGCAAGCTCTGCGCCCGACGAGCGCCAATACAATGCAGTGGATTGGCCCAATTTGATTTTGCAAACTTGGACCCCGGAACAAGTCCGGGGTGACACGTTAAGAAGCGTTTCGACCGTCGGACTGTCCCGCAGCATCAATTGAAAAATCAGAGGACTCCCGCATGAGCAGTTCCCTCAGCAACCCTGACCTCATCCCCACCACCGAGGACCAGCGCACCTGGCGCTGGTATCACTTCACGGCGTTGTGGATCGGCATGGTGATGTGCATCCCGGCCTACACGCTGGCGGCCAGCCTGATCGAGTCGGGGATGTCGTGGAGCCAAGCGGTGATGACGGTATTCCTCGGCAATGCCATCGTGCTGGTGCCGATGCTCTTGATCGGCCACGCCGGGGCCAAGTACGGCATTCCCTATGCGGTGCTGGCGCGCGCCTCGTTCGGCACCCTCGGGGCGCGGCTGCCGGCCCTGCTGCGTGCTTTGGTGGCCTGCGGCTGGTACGGCATCCAGACCTGGTTCGGCGGCAAGATGATCCACACGCTGGCAGGCGTGCTGATGGGCGCCCCGCTGGTGGGCGACAAGCTGCCGCTGCTGGGCATCACCGGCAGCGAGCTGGTGTGCTTCCTGCTGTTCTGGGCCGTGCAGTTCTGGTACGTGATCCACGGCATCGATTCGATCCGGAAACTGGAGACGTGGACCGCGCCGATCAAGATCGTGATCTGCTTCGTGCTCTTGTGGTGGGCCTGGGATAAGGCCGGCGGCTTCGGCCCGATCATCGACCAGCCCTCCCAGTTCGTCGAGGGCGGCAAGAAAGCCGGCCAGTTCGGCGCGGTGTTCTGGCCCTCGCTCACCGCCATGGTCGGCTTCTGGGCCACGCTGGCGTTGAACATCCCCGACTTCACGCGCTTTTCGAAGTCCCAAAAGGATCAGGTGGTCGGCCAGTCGATCGGCCTGCCGCTGCCGATGGGCCTCCTGGCCATGATGGCGGTGTTCGTCACCTCCGCCACGGTGGTGATCTACGGCAAGGCGATCTGGGACCCGGTGGATCTGGCCAGCCGCATGACCGGCGCCGCGGTGTTGATCGCGCTCATCATCCTGTTGATCGACACGGTGAGCGTGAACCTGGCCGCCAACCTGGTGGGGCCGGCCTATGATTTTTCCGCGCTCAACCCGAAGCGCATCTCCTACAAGCTGGGCGGCATCATCACCGCAGGCATCGCCATCCTGATGATGCCCTGGAAGGTACTGGAGTCCACGCAGGGTTACATCTTCACCTGGCTCATCGGCTACTCCGCCCTGCTCGGTCCCATCGCCGGGATCCTCATCGTCGACTACTACCTCATTCGCCGCAAGGAACTGAAGGTGGACGAGCTGTACGTCGACCAAGGCAGCTACACCTACAGGAAGGGCTGGAACTGGATCGCAATCATCGCCTTCGTCCTCGGCGTGCTGCCCAACGTGCCCGGCTTCCTCAACGCCGCCTTCCCGAAGGCGTTCCCGAACGTGGGCGACTTTTTCAAGGGCGTCTACACCTATGCCTGGTTCATCGGTCTCGGCATCGCGGCGGGCGTGTATTGGCTGGGCATGAAGGGCAAGAAGTCCGATTGAGTCGCTGATCAAGAATTTGTAGAGTTTGTCGCCCTGGCGGAGGCCGGGGTCCAATTTGTACTGGATGGTTCGACGAGGAAACTTGGACCCCGGCCTCCGCCGGGGCGACAGTAATCACAGGATCACTGACCTATGACATCCCTCCTCATCCGCGGCGGCACCGTCGTCAATGCCGACCGCGAGTTCAAGGCCGACGTGCTGACCGTCGATGGCAAGATCGCCGCCGTCGGCGAGGACGCCACGCGGCAGGCGCCTGCCGCTGCGGTACCGATCGACGCCTCCGGCCAATACGTGATGCCGGGCGGCATCGACCCGCACACCCACATGCAGCTGCCGTTCATGGGCACGGTGGCGGCCGACGATTTCTTCACCGGCACCGCGGCCGGCCTGGCCGGCGGCACCACCAGCATCATCGACTTCGTCATCCCCAATCCGCAGCAGCCGCTGATGGAGGCCTACCGCGATTGGCGCAGCTGGGCGGAAAAGTCTGCGGCCGACTACGGCTTCCACGTCGCTGTGACCTGGTGGAGCGAATCGGTGCACGCCGACATGGGCACCCTGGTGAAGGAAGAAGGCATCAACAGCTTCAAGCACTTCATGGCCTACAAGAACGCCATCATGTGCGACGATGAAACGCTGGTGAACAGTTTTCGCCGCGCGCTGGAACTGGGCGCCATGCCCACCGTGCACGCGGAGAACGGCGAGCTGGTGTTCCTGCTGCAGCAGGAAGTGGTAAAGATGGGCATCACCGGGCCGGAGGGCCATCCGCTGTCGCGCCCGCCGATGGTGGAAGGCGAGGCGGCCAACCGCGCCATCGCCATCGCCGACGTGATCGGCGTGCCGATCTACATCGTGCACGTGTCCTGCATCGAGGCGGCGGAAGCCATCGCCCGTGCCCGCGCGCGTGGCCAGCGCGTGTACGGCGAAGTGCTGGCCGGCCACCTGGTGATCGACGACAGCGTGTACCGCCACCCGGATTTCGCGCAGGCCGCGGCCTACGTGATGAGCCCGCCGTTCCGGCCCAAGGGCCACCAGGAAGCGTTGTGGCGCGGCCTGCAATCCGGCCAGCTGCACACCACGGCTACCGACCACTGCGTGTTCTGCGCCCCGCAGAAGGCCGCCGGCAAGGCCGATTTCACCAAGATCCCCAATGGCTGCGGCGGCATCGAGGAGCGCCTGGCGGTGATCTGGGACGCCGGCGTCAACACCGGGCGGCTCACGCCCAGCGAATTCGTCGCCATCACTTCGGCCAACACGGCGAAACTGTTCAACCTCTACCCGCAGAAGGGTTCGATTTCCGCCGGTGCCGATGCCGACCTGGTGGTGTGGGACCCGCGCGGCAGCAAAACCATTTCCGCCAAGACGCATCACAGCAAAGTGGATGTCAATGTGTTCGAAGGCCGCACGGTGCGCGGCATTCCCAGCCACACCATCAGCCAGGGGCGCGTGGTGTACGCCAAGGGTGAATTGCGCGCCGAGGCCGGCAAGGGCCGTTACCTCAAGCGTCCGCCGTTAGGCGCAAACTTCCACGCAGCGGCTTTGAGGACGCAGGACACGGCGCCGACGGCGGTACAGCGTTGATGAAGTTCTGTCGCCCCGGCGTAGGCCGGGGCCCAATTTGACTTTCTCGCGAGCAGACTTGGACCCCGGCCTGCGCCGGGGTGACAGCAAATGAAGGGGCTCGAGCAACACAGGAGAATCACCATGGACATGAAAGTCAAACCCGCCCTCAACGACCTGCGAGTCAACGGCGAACGCCTGTGGGACTCGCTCATGGAGCTGGCGCAAATCGGTGCCACGCCGAAGGGCGGCGTCTGCCGCCTGACGCTCACCGACCTCGACAAGCAGGGCCGCGACCTGGTCTTGAAGTGGGCGCGCGAGGCCGGCATGACGGTGACCATCGACAAGATCGGCAACGGCTTCATGCGCCGCGCGGGGAAGAACAATGACCTGCCACCGGTCGTCACCGGCAGCCACATCGACACCCAGCCCACCGGCGGCAAGTTCGACGGCAACTACGGCGTGCTGGCCGGGATCGAGGTGGTGCGCACGCTCAACGACCACGGCATCGAGACCGAGGCGCCCATCGAAGTCGCGTTCTGGACCAACGAGGAAGGCTCGCGCTTCGTGCCGGTGATGATGGGCTCGGGCGTGTTCGCCAAGGCCTTCACCCTGGAGCACGCCTACGCGGCCAAGGACACCGAGGGCAAGACGGTGAAGGACGAGCTGGAGCGCATCGGTTACATCGGCCCCGAGGAACCCGGCAACCACCCGATCGGCACGTACTTCGAAACCCACATCGAGCAGGGCCCGGTGCTGGAGGACCACGACAAGACCATCGGCGTGGTCACCGGCGTGCTCGGCATCCGGTGGTACGACTGCACCGTGCATGGCATGGAGGCGCACGCCGGGCCGACGCCGATGGCGCTCCGCAAGGACGCGCTGCAGGTGGCGACCGGCATCATGCAGGAAGTGGTGGCCATCGCGCACCGCTACCCGCCGCATGGCCGCGGCACGGTGGGCATGGTGCACGTGCACCCGAACAGCCGCAACGTGATCCCCGGCCGCGTGAAGTTCTCCATCGACCTGCGCAACGCATCGGATGAACTGTGCAACCAGATGGACAACGACATCCGTGCCGCCGTGGCCAAGGCCTCCAAGGACAGCGGCCTCCTGATCGACATCGAACTGGTGTCCAACTATCCGGCGCAGCCGTTCAACGCCGACTGCATTGCCGCCGTCGCGCGCGCGACCGAGAAACTGGGCTACTCCAACATGACCGCCGTCTCCGGCGCCGGGCACGACGCGGTGTACATGGCGCGCCTCGCCCCGGCCGGGATGATCTTCATCCCCTGCAAGGACGGCATCAGCCACAACGAGATCGAGGACGCCAAGCCGGAACACATCACGGCGGGGTGCAACGTGTTGCTGCATGCGATGTTGGAGCGGGCGGGGGTGGTGTAAGCGGGCGGGCTACTTGCGCAGGCCTTCGATCACCAACCGCGTCACCACCTTCTCCGCCGCCGCGAAATCCTTGTCCTCCAGCTTGGGCTTGCCCAGCAAAAGCGCGAACTGTGGCGCGAGGTCTGCATAGGCCTGGGTCACGGACCAGATGAGGAACATGAGGTGGGTGAAGTCGATGCGCTCGATGCGGCCTTCCTTGGCCCATTTGTCGAGCGTCTTCAGGTCCTCGCGCAACATGGGGGCGACGCGCTGCTCGATGACGTCGGCATAGCGCGGCGCGCCGGCGGCGACTTCGCGGGTGAACACTTGCGAGCCTGCGGGATGCTCGCGCGAGAATTTCAGTTTGGCGGCGATGTAGGCGGACAGCGCCTCCTGCGGGTCGCTGCTCACCGACAGCGCGCGCATGCACTCCAGCCAGCGATCCATCACCTCGTCGAGCACCTTGCGGTACAGCGCTTCCTTGCTCGGGAAGTAATAGAGCAAATTGTGGCGGCTGATGCCGGCCTCGGTGGCGATGGCTTCGAGCGCCACGCCTTCGAAACCAAAGCGGGCAAACAGGGTTTCGGCAGCGGCGAGGATGGACTGCGCCTTGAGCGAGTGCGGCGGGTTCTCGGGCCGCGGAGCCGCAGCGGCTTTCGCAGCGAGCTTGCGCGGTCCTTTCGGCGTGGAGTTGGCGCTGGGGCGCCGTGGTGTGCGGCGCTGCGCAGTGGGTTTGGGAGTCCTGGACGTCACCCCCGCATTTTGCGCGCAATTGGTCGCCGTGTGGCCGCTGCATCGTCTTTCCAAGAGGCAAACTCAAGCACTGGCGCGGAATTCAGGCCAAAAGTGGCTGGATCGCCCCGCCAGTGCTTGGGTTTCTCGTTTGAAAGGCTGCTCGAAGCGTTGCGGCGGTAAAATGCCGGCATGGAATCCGCATCCCCCACGCTCACGCCCAAGCAGCAATTCGAGGGCAACAAACTGACCAAGCGCCTGCGCCGCCTGGCCGGGCAGGCGATCGCCGACTATTCGATGATCGCGCCGCACGACAAGGTGATGGTGTGCCTGTCCGGCGGCAAGGACAGCTACGGGCTGCTCGACATCCTTCTAAAGCTAAAGGTCAACGCGCCGGTGCCGTTTTCGGTGGTGGCCTTCAACCTGGACCAGAAGCACCCGGGGTATCCGGCGCAGGTGCTGCCCGAATACCTTTCCTCGCTCGGCGTCGAATACCACATCGCCGAGCAGGACACCTATTCCACGGTCAAGCGCGTCATCCCGGAGGGGAAGACGATGTGCTCGCTGTGCTCGCGCCTCCGGCGCGGGGTGATCTACCGCGTGGCGTCGGAGATCGGCGCGACCAAGATCGCGTTGGGGCATCACCGCGACGACATCGTCAACACGCTGTTCCTCAACATGTTCTTCGGCGGCAAGATGAAGGCCATGAGCCCGAAGCTGCAAAGCGACGACGGCCGGCACATCGTGATCCGCCCGCTGGCGTATGTGGAGGAGCGCGACCTTGCCGCCTACGCCGAATATCGCCAGTTCCCGATCATTCCGTGCAACCTGTGTGGCTCGCAGGAAAACCTGCAGCGCCAGCAGGTCAAGCAGATGCTGATCGAGTGGGACAGGAAGTTCCCCGGACGGGTGGACAACATCGTGCGCTCATTGGCCAACGTGGCGCCTTCGCACCTGATGGATCGCGCGCTGTTCGATTTTTCCGCGGTCGGAGTGACAAACGGCGCGGCAGGTGGCGAGTTGCCGGGTGGTGGGGACTTGGCGTTCGACGGCGAGGAGTTTGCGGAGCCCGTCGAGGCGCAGGTGATCCGGTTCAAGTAAACCGTCAGCGCTTCAATGGGTCGCCCCGGACTTGGTCCGGGGTCCAATTTGTCGTCTGAAAACTTGGGCACCGGAACAAGTCCGGTGCGACAGACCCTCAGGCCAGCGCCGCCTTGCGATCGCGCTCAACCAGCTTGATGAACCCGTAGATCACCAGGACCGGCACGCCCAAGATGAGAAGGAACGGCGTGGCGATCAGCAGGGCCGCCAACAGCACCATGAAGATCGCGAAGCCGACCGCCAGCACGGCGATGAGCGCGGCGCCCGCACAGACCACGGTGACGATGATGCCGACCAGGAACAGCACCGGGATCACGATCATCCAGCTGAAGGGCGAGTCGGACACGTCGTGGCCGTCGATCATGATGGAGCCGGGAAACTCGTGCGCCGCATGCCATTGCGACAGGGCAAAGCCCATGGCGATGATGGCTGCCAGGCCGAGCAGGACGAAAAGCAGGTTGCGGGTGGTCTTGGTCATGAAGGTCTCCCTGAAGCGGTGTTTGGATGGCTGCCATTGTGGCGAGCCCGCCTTCGCGCCTCAAACGGATCGGGACGAATTGCAGAAGGCACGGATTGAACCGTGGCTGGGCGCGCCGAATCGGCGCCGGAAAGGACCAGGGCCAGTTTCCCGGCCCTGTGTTCCAGATCCTGCCAGACGGGAATCCGGCTATTTCTTGGGCGGCGCCTTGGCCGGCGGCCGGGCAGGTGCCTTGGCCGGCGCCGCGGGGGCTGTAGCCGCGGGAACTGGCATGCCCAGGATGGTGGACACGAAGCGATCCTGCAGGTTGGCCTGCCCGGAATAGCGCTCCATGACGCTGCTCATCGATTTGTCCAATGCGGCGAGGCGGGCTTCCGGGGTGGGGTGGGTGGAGAACAGCACGCTGGTCGATCCCTGATCGCCGATCACCGACTGCAGGATCTGGATCGTCGACGGCAGGCCGAACGGGTCGTAACCTGCCCGTGCCGCCAGCACCATGCCCATGCGGTCGGCCTGCTCCTCTTCGCCGCGATCCAGGGGCGTCAGCGCGAGTGTTTTGAAGGTCTCCAGGCCGAGTTCGATCGCATAGGACTTGGCAACCTGGCCCAGCGCGCCTCCTCCGACTTTCACTTTCGATTCCAACAGTGCGGCGCCCACCTGCTTGCCTGCTGACCCGAGTTTTTGACGCTGGAACAGCTTCACATGGTGCCGCAGCACCACATGGGCAATCTCATGCCCCAACGCACCGGCCAGTTCGGCCTCGCTCCGCATGCGGAACAGAAGGCCCGTGGTGATGTAGATCTGGCCGCCCGCCGCAGCACCGGCATTCACCAGCGGCGATTCCAGGACCGCAAATCGCCACGGCAGGTTGGGACGTTCGGAATGGCTGGCCACCCAACGGCCCACCTGGTTGACGTAGCGCTGGATGCGATCGTTGTTATGGAGCGGAGCGGCACCAAGAATGCCCATCATCATCTGCTCGCCGAGGTCGATCTCCTCCTGCTCTGTAACGTCCTTCGACGCTTCGGCCACTGAACTGGCAGCAGAAATTCCCGCAGTCAACAACGATCCGCCGGCCCCACTCGGCGCCAGGCCCCTGACACCGGACGGAATGGCCGCCGGTAGATTCTTCAAGTCCGGCATTCCCGCACAGCCAGCCAGCAGGACGAGCAAGGGCACCGCCCACATCAGTTTCGCGTTCATTTCGTCCCTCCCTTGCCCTGCAGTTCAATCGCGTCCTGCGCGAGGTAGGTCACGCTGCGGAACGCCAGGTTAGCCTGCGCTGCGAAGCGCTGCGCCTCGCCGCCGCTGACTTGGTGGCGCTTCAGTTTCTCGAATTCCACCGGATTGAATTCCGCCTTGGCCACGTCGTCCTTCGAGAAGCCGCGGATGCCCAAAGTGGCGCCCTGGCCGCGGGTGTTGCGGCTGCCGGCGTCGCCGGCCAAGAGGCGCTGGAAGCCGGACAGGAATCCCCCGCCCGAGGTCCGCTCGCCCTCCACCACGGTGGCGCCACCGCGCAGGTGCATCATGCGTACCCAGCCGGTGTCCATGCCGACGCGAATTTGCGTCCATGCGCCGCGCCGCTGCAAGGCCTGCACGGCGGTCTTGTCGGCCAGCGGGCGCACCACGCGCGCCGATTCGTCCGGTCCGGCGCGCAGTTCGGTCATGCGGTTGGTGACCACCGCCTCCTGCGCCGTTGCGTGCAGCGGCGCAAGGAAAACGAGCGCCGAACAGGCGGCGCCCAACGCGATTCGAAGTCGTTTCATGGGCAATGCATCTCCATCGACATTGCGTGCGCGGACATTTGGGTGTTGTGCAGGCAGTTTCGCACAATTGGGGGGCCGGCGATTGCGGCCGGTCAACACGATGGGTTATCGCCAGTCCATGTCCGGCTTGCCGAGGGTGCGATGCACCCTGCGCACCAGCCAAACGGAGGCGACGATGAACAGCAGCGCAATGAGCACGCCCAGCGCTCCACTGCGCGCCACCTTGAGCGCCACGAACATCGCC
>JAEUMZ010000093.1 GCA_016790765.1 Betaproteobacteria bacterium | reverse complement strand
GCAGTGGGTGAGCCTGCGCGACACGGTGTACGCCAAGTACGCGGCGGTGATCGTCAGCCACCTGTTGTTCAGCGCCCACCTGTTCGGCCTGGGCGCGATGTTCCTGTGGACCGACCGGCCGTGGATCGAGGTGCACATGGCGGGGCTGTCGCTGCTGATGGTGTCGGCCACGCTGGCGCTGTTCGTCGAGGCGGTGCTGGCCGGCGACCTGCACCCGCGCGCGCGCCTGGCCCTGAAGGCGCTGGCCGGCGTGCTGGTACTGTTCGCGCTGCTGTTTGCACTGGACTGGATGAACAACACCTGGCTGGGGATCGTCTCGGCCGTGTTCGGGCTGATGCCCGCCCTGATCGGCCTGCAGGGTGCGATCGCGCGCGTGCGGCGCGGCGACATCGTCGGCACCTATTTCATCGTCGCCTGGGTGGGTTACTTCCTGACCGGCGTGGTGCTGTCACTCACCATCAATGGCCACATCGGCGTCAATTTCTGGACCCTGCATGCGCTGCAGTTCGGCGCCACGTTCGACATGCTGGTGTTCATGCGCATCGTGATCCTGCGCACCGCCGCCGAGCACCGCGCTGCGCAGCTGGCCAGCCGCGAGCGCGACGTGATGAAGTCGCTGGCGCTGACCGACTCCCTCACGGGACTCGCCAACCGGCGCGGGCTCAACGAGGCGCTGGCCGACCAGATCCCGCGTGCAACACCGGAGCGGCAGCTGGCGATCTACATGCTTGACCTCGACGGCTTCAAGCCGGTCAACGACCAGCACGGGCACGACACCGGCGACGAACTGCTCACCGCCATCGGTGCGCGCCTCACCGCGGCGGTGCGTTCACGCGACATCGTGGCGCGCGTGGGCGGCGATGAATTCGTAGTGGTGGCCACCGACCTGAAGGCCGAGTCGCAGGCGGCCGATGTGGCGGAGAAGCTCTTTGCCGTGTTCGGCACGCCCTTCAAGCTCAGCCGGCACACCTGCCATGTGGGCGTGACCCTCGGCTACGTGGTGGTGCCCACCGACGGCACCAGCGTGGCCGCCCTGCTCAAGGCGGCGGATGCGGCGATGTATGCAGGCAAGCAGGGCGGCAAAGGGCGGGTGGTGCGGGGCGCAGGTCCCTAGGCCATGGCGATCGCAGGTGCACGCCGGCAAGGCGTTCGCGTCAATCCTGCACCCACGGCAAGCCGTGGTGCCGCCAGCCGTTCACGTGCCCGCGCTGCTCGCGCGCATCGCGGTCCCCCTCGAACCCCTCCAGGACATTGAACACGCGCGTGAACCCGGCGCGTGCGGCGGCGATGGCGGCGTGGTGCGAGCGCACGCCGCTGCGGCAAAGCAGCAGGATGAGGTCATCCTTCGCGTGGTGGCGGGACAGGGTCTCGACAAAGCCCTCGCCCGGCGCGCCCGCGGGCCAGCGCTTCCACGGGATCAGGGGCGTGTCCGGCACGCGGCCGACCCAGTGGTATTCGGCCTCGGTGCGCGTATCGATGAGGTGCGCCCCGGCCTCGCGCACCAGGGTCCACGCCTCGTGCGGGGTGACGGCGCCCGCGTAGGGCCAGCCGGCCTCCTGCGCGCGCTGCGCGGCCGCCGGCAGGATCGCCTCCTTCCCCGGCGCGATTAACGGGTCACGCGGCATGACGGAACACCCTTTCGCGCGTCGGCGTCACATGCAGGAGCTCGCCTTCGCTGGCATCGAGCGAATCGAAATGATCGCGTGCGAGGTGCACTTCGATCGTTCCGGCATTCGCGACATCCTGCAGCTCCAAGCGCGCCTGCGGGCCGATGCGCTGCACATGGCGCAGCGTGGCGGCGATCGAACCGGCCTGCGGCGCGCGCGTCACCGTCATTTCGTGCGGCCGCACGTAGGCGGCGGCGGGCGCGCCCTCCTGCAGCCGGCCATGGAACACGTTGACGCTGCCGAGGAACTGGTAGACAAACGGGGTGGCCGGATGGTCGTACACCTCGTCGGGCGTGCCGACCTGCTCGATGCGGCCGTGGTTGAACACCACCACGCGGTCGGCCACTTCCAGCGCCTCTTCCTGGTCGTGGGTGACGAACACGCTGGTCAGGTTGATTTCATCGTGCAGCCGCCGCAGCCAGCGGCGCAGCTCTTTCCGCACCTTGGCGTCGAGCGCGCCGAACGGCTCATCGAGCAACAGGACCTTCGGCTCGATGGCCAGCGCGCGCGCCAAGGCGATGCGCTGGCGCTGGCCGCCGGAGAGCTGGTGCGGATAGCGATTGGCCAGCCAATCGAGCTGCACCAGCTTCAACAGCGCCATCACGCGCAGGCGGATCTCGTCCTTCGACGGCCGCGTGGCGCGCGGCCGCACGGTCAAGCCGAAGGCGACGTTGTCGAAGATGGTCATGTGGCGGAACAGTGCGTAATGCTGGAACACGAAGCCGACTTCGCGCTCCTGCACGCGCGTGGCCGTGGTGTCGACGCCGTTGAACAGGATGCGGCCGGCATCCGGTGTTTCCAGCCCGGCGATGACGCGCAGCAGCGTGGTCTTGCCCGAGCCGGAAGGGCCGAGCAGGGCGACCAGTTCGCCGGGCTGGATCTCGAGGTCGACACCGTTGAGCGCCTCGAAGGTTCCGAAGCGCTTGGTGACGTTTTGGACTTGGATGGTCATGGTCGGGTAAGCGGTGAGGGGTGGGGGGATGCGCTATGCCGCGGTCGCGTGTTGCTCGACGGCCGACTTGATGGCCAGCGTGATCAGCGCCAGGAATGCCAGCAACGAGGCGCAGGCGAAGGCGGCGGCGAACTGGTATTCGTTGTAGAGGATCTCGACGTGCAAGGGGAGCGTGTTGGTCAGCCCGCGGATGTGGCCCGAGACCACCGACACGGCGCCGAACTCGCCCATGGCGCGCGCGTTGCACAGGATCACGCCGTACAGGAGGCCCCACTTGACGTTCGGCAGCGTCACATGCCACAAGGTCTGCCAGCCGCTGGCGCCCAGCACGGCGGCAGCCTCCTCCTCCTCGCGGCCCTGCGCCTGCATCAGCGGGATCAGCTCGCGGGCAACGAAGGGAAAGGTGACGAAAATCGTCGCCAGCACGATGCCCGGCACCGCGAAAATGACCTGGGTGTCGAATCCGGCCAGCGTCGGCCCAAGCCAGCCCTGCAGGCCGAACACCAACACGTAGATCAGCCCCGAGATCACCGGCGAGACCGAGAACGGCAGGTCGATCAGGGTGATGAGCAGGCTCTTGCCGCGGAAGTCGAACTTGGCGATGGCCCACGCGGCGGCCACGCCGAACACGAGGTTGAGCGGCACCGCGATGGCGGCGGCGAGCAGGGTGAGCTGCAGGGCCGAGACCGCGTCCGGCTCGATCACGGCTTTCCAGTAGACGGCGGCGCCCTTGCGGAACGCCTCGACGAACACGGCCGCGAGGGGGACGAGCAGGAACAGCGCGAGGAACGCGAGTGCTGCGCTGGTGAGGGCGATCGGCACCCAGGGGACGCGGCGCGCCACGCCGTGCGTGCGGGGTGAGGCGTGACCGGTGAGGTGCGGCACCGCAGGGGCAAGTGCAGACATGATTCAGGCCCCCTCGAGGCCGCGCCGCCGGCGGGCCCACCACTGCAGGGCGTTGATGGCGAACAGCAGCAGGAAGGACGCGACCAGCATCACCACGGCGATGGCAGTGGCGCCGGCGTAGTCGTACTGTTCGAGCTTGGTGATGATCAACAGCGGCGTGATCTCGGACACCATCGGCATGTTGCCGGCGATGAAGATCACCGAGCCGTACTCGCCCAGCGCGCGCGCGAAGGCGAGTGTGAAACCGGTGACCACGGCCGGCAGCACGGTCGGGAAGATCACCTGGGCGAAGGTCTGCCAGGGCGTGGCGCCCAGCGAGTGCGCGGCTTCCTCGAGTTCGGCCTCGAGGTCTTCGAGCACCGGCTGCACGGTGCGCACCACGAACGGCAGGCCGATGAAGGTCAACGCCACCAGGATGCCCAGGGGCGTGAAGGCGACCTTGATGCCGGCTTCCGACAAGGGCTGCCCAAGCCAGCCGTTGGTGGCGTAGACGGCGGTGAGCGCGATGCCCGCCACGGCGGTGGGCAGGGCGAACGGCAGGTCGACCAGCGCGTCGATGATTTTCTTGCCTGGAAACTTGTAGCGCACCAGCACCCAGGCGACCAACAATCCGAACACGGCATTGATGCCCGCCGCGAGGAGCGCGGTGCGGAAGGTGAGCCCGTAGGAGGCCACCACGCGCGGCGCGCTGACCGTCGCCCAGAACACCTCCCAAGTCAGCGTGAAGGTCTTGATGAACGCCGCAGAGAGGGGAATGAGGACGATCAGCGAAAGATAGAAGATCGTGAACCCCAGCGCGAGGTGGAAGCCGGGAAGGACGGAGGGGTTTCGTTGGGCGATGTGGACTGTTGCGGTTGAGGTCTTCGCGTTGTGACCGCCGAAAATCCCCCTCCATCCCCCTTTTGCAAAGGGGGAAGTGCCAACGTCGGCGTGTGACCGGAGGCTGGTCGTCTTCTCCGGTCCATCAGCGGAAACACCAAGCGCCAGGCACGGGCCGCATGGGAGCACTCCTCCCTTTGCAAAAGGGAGGCCGGGAGGGATTTGCGGCGTGTCAGCTTGCGAAGCCATCCGTCTACCTCGCCCCCGGCTGATAAATCTGGTCAAAGGTTCCACCGTCGGCGAAGTGCGCCTGCGTCGCCTTGGCCCAGCCGCCGAAGGCCTGGTCG
>JAEUMZ010000047.1 GCA_016790765.1 Betaproteobacteria bacterium | reverse complement strand
CACGGCCTGGGCACGCTCTGTCCCGCGGACCCTGCGGCGCGTGCCGATGCGGACCGCTGGATGGACTGGCAGGCCGCCGCGCTCAATCCGGCCATTGGCCGTGCGTTCGTGCAACTGGTGCGCACGGCGGCGGCGGATCGCAATGCTGCGGAGGCCGAGGCGGGCCGGGTTGCAGCCGAACAGAAACTGGCCCTGCTCGATGCGCACCTCGCAGCGCGCGACTATCTCTGCGGGCCGCACTTCACCATGGCCGACATTCCGGCCGGTTGCTCCGTGGATCGCTGGGCGAAGTTGCCGATCGAACGCACACCGCGCCCGAATGTCGAGCACTGGCTGGCGCGATTGCGCTCTCGTCCGGGAATGCGGCAGGTGGCGGAATTGGCGATTTCGTAGGCATTGGGTTTCACGCTCCACACGGGGCGGACTGGAAAGCTTCGGCTTGATACTTTGACGCCAAAATCAAGCACTGGCGCGGCTTCCAGGCCAGAATCGGCCAGAACACCTCGCCAGTGCTAGCGTTTGCTGCCGTTGTGCTGTGTCAAGCCGCGCGAAGAACCGCCGTGCGTAGAATGGATCGTCCTCGACTCCTCGAACGCCAAAGAGCACGCACATGAGCACGCGCATCGCCTTCATCGGACTGGGCAACATGGGCGGACACATGGTCCGGCACTTGATCAAGGCCGGGCATGCGCTCACGGTGCACGCGCGACGAGCCGAGGCGATGCAGCCGTTCGTGACGCTCGGCGCCCTTGCCGCCGGTTCGCCGGCCGAGGCCGCGCGCGGCGCGGACTTCATCTTCTCCAACGTCACGGCCACAACCGATGTCGAGGCCGTGCTGGTTGGCGAACAAGGCGCCATGCACGGTGCGAAGCCGGGCGCCGTGGTGTGCGATTTCTCCACCATCGACGTGGGCGCCACGCGGCGCATCGCGGCCGAGCTGGCCCAGCGCGGCATCGAATTCATGGATTGCCCGGTGTCCGGCGGCACCAAGGCCGCGGAAGCCGCAACGCTCACCATCCTGGTCGGCGGCAAGGCGCAGACCCTCGCGAAAGCACGGCCCCTGCTGGAGAAACTGGGGCAGAACATTTTCCACATGGGCGACGTCGGATGCGGCCAGGTGACCAAGGCCTGTAACCAGACCGCGCAGGTGATCGCCATCCAGGGCATTGCGGAAGCCATGCGCTTCGCGCAGGCCAACGGTGTCGATGGCCACAAGGTGGTGGAGGCGCTGATGAGTGGGTTCGCCGGCTCGAAAATGCTCGGCCTGATGGGCCCGAAGATGGCGGCGCGCGACTTTGCCGCCGGCATCGAAGCCCGCCTGCACCACAAGGACCTCGGCCTGATCGCCCGCATGGCCCAAGAGCAACACCTCGACCTGCCCGCTGTCCGGCTGGTCCATGCGCAGCTGGAGAAGTTGATGCAGGCGGGGTGGGGGACGATGGATACTTGCAACCTGCTGCGCGTGCTGGAGGAATCACCTTCCGCCGATGGACGCCGATGAAGGCGCGCAGATGAACGCCGATGGAGCTCACCAAGTGAGGTTGCATTTGCCTTTATCGGCGTGCATCGGCGAAGGTTTCCCGGCGTGCATCGGCGGATTCGCCGTTTCTCACATCAAGGTTGTCCCATGAACCTCCACAATCTCCTCCAAGCCCGCGTCGCCGAGGGCCATCCGATCCGCGTCGGCGTGATCGGTGCGGGCAAGTTCGGGTCGATGTACCTCTCGCAGGCAGCGCGCACGCCCGGCGTCCACATCCTGGGCATTGCGGACCTGAACCCGGGCCGCGCGCGCGAGGCGCTGGTGCGCGTGGGCTGGAAACCGGAGCAGTTCGACGCCTCCAGCTTCGCGCAGGCGATCCGCAGCGGCACCACGTTCGTCTCCGACGATGCGATGGCGCTGATCCGCCACCGCGCGATCGATGTGGTGATCGATGCCACCGGCGCACCGGCCGCAGGCATCGCGCACGTGCTGGCGTGTTGCGAGCACCACAAGCACATCGTGATGGTCAACGTGGAGGCCGATGCGCTGGCCGGGCCGCTGCTGGCGCAGCGCGCGCACGAGGCCGGCATCGTCTATTCGCTCGCCTATGGCGACCAGCCGGCGCTGATCTGCGAAATGGTCGACTGGGCGCGTGCGGCCGGCTTCGAAGTGATCGCCGCGGGCAAGGGCACCAAGTACCTGCCCGCGTACCATGCCTCCACGCCGGACACGGTCTGGGGCCATTACGGCTTCACCGAGGAGCGCGTGAAGGGCGGCGACTTCAATGCGCAGATGTTCAATTCCTTCCTCGACGGCACCAAGAGCGCGATCGAAATGGCGGCGGTGGCCAACGCCACCGGGCTCCTGCCGGCGGCGAAGGGGCTGGAGTTCCCGGCCTGCGGCGTCGATGACCTGCCGCGCCTGTTGAAACCCAAGGCCGACGGGGGCGTGCTGGCGCACCGCGGGCAGGTGGAAGTGGTGTCCTCGATCGAGCGCGACGGGCGCCCGGTGTTCCGCGACCTGCGCTGGGGCGTGTACCTCACCTTCGCGGCCGGCAGCGGCTATGTGCAGAAGTGCTTCAAGGAATATGGCCTCCTCACCGATGACACCGGCGAATACACGGCCATGTACAAACCCTACCACTTGATCGGCCTGGAGCTGGGCATCAGCGTGGCCAGCGCGGCGTTGCGCGAGGAACCGACCGGTGCGCCGATGGGCTGGAACGGCGATTGCGTAGCGGTGGCCAAGCGTGCGCTGAAGGCCGGCGAGACCCTCGACGGCGAAGGCGGCTACACGGTGTACGGCCGCCTGATGCCGGCGCGCGACTCGGTCAAGGCCGGCGCCCTGCCCATCGGCCTGGCGCACAAATGGAAGTTGAAGCGCGACGTGGCGGCGGGCAAGGTGGTCGCCTGGGAAGACGTGGCGTTCGATGCCAAGAGTGACGCGGTGAAGGTGCGGCGGGAGATGGAGAGGATGTTCGGTTGAAGTGGCTGACGAACGATTGACGGATCCAACTTGTCGCCCCGGACTCGTTCCGGGGCCCAATTTGAATTTTGCAAACTTGGGCCCCGGAACGAGTCCGGGGCGACACTTCAATTTGTTATCTCATGAAAAAAGACACCCTCCTCACCCACCTCGGCCGCTCGACCGGCGCCGACCCGGTCACCGTCAACGTGCCCCTGCACCGCGCTTCGACGGTGCTGTTCGACTCCGTGGCCCAGCAGCACGACCTGCAGCGCCGGCTGGACCGCGACGAGGACGCCTCGACCTACGGGCTGTTCAACCTGCCGCAGGTGCGCGCGCTCGAGGACGCGGTCGCGGCGATCGAGGGTGGCCATCGCGCGCTGACGTTCCCCAGCGGGCTGGCCGCGGTGGCAGGCGCGATCCTGGCGGTCTACAAAACGGGCGACCACGTGCTGATGCCGGACAGCGTCTACCACCCGACGCGCCACCTGGCCGGCGGATTCCTCGCGCGCTTCGGTGTGAGTACCTCGTTTTACGACCCCTTGATCGGCGCGGGCATCGCAGACCTCCTCACGCCGCGCACCGCCGCGGTGTATTGCGAAAGTCCCGGTTCGCACACCTTCGAGGTGCAGGACCTGCCGGCGATCGCGGCCGCCGCGCATGCACAGGGCGCCAAGGTCATCCTCGACAACGCCTGGGCCACCGGCTACTTCCACAACGGCTTCGATCTCGGCGCCGACCTGGTGGTGCAACCGGCCACCAAGTACTACGGCGGGCATTCGGATGTGCTGATCGGGCTGGTGGTGGCCAATGAGACAAGCTGGCCCGCGCTGAAGGCCACGGCCTACGACCTCGGCCAACGCGCCTCGCCCGACGATTGCTTCCTCACGCTGCGTGGAATGCGCACCTTGGGCGTGCGACTGCAGCGCCATCAGGCCAGCGCCCTTGCCTTGGCGACGTGGCTGGAAGCGCGGCCGGAAGTGGCTCGCGTTTACTATCCGCCGCTGCCAAGCGACCCGGGCCACGCGTTGTGGAAACGCGATTTCAGCGGCGCGGGCGGGTTGTTCGGCGTGGAATTGAAACCGGTGGCGAAGGAGCGCGTCGCATCCATGCTCGACGGCTACACGCACTTCAAGCTCGGCTATTCGTGGGGTGGGTTCGAAAGCCTGGTGATCCAGGCGCACCTCGAACGCAGCGTGGTGCCGTTGCCGGCGGGAGCGCTGGTGCGGTTCCAAATCGGCCTCGAGGATCCGGCCGACCTCCTCGCTGACCTCGAAGCAGGCTTTGCGCGGCTGGCGGGCGCGTGAGCGCTGCATCGCTACTGGCGCAGTCGATTGCACGCGGCATCGCTGCGACCACCGGGCGACCGTTCCTGCCGAACTCGCCCGTCCAGGCCGCAACGGGTGCGCGCTGGACCTCGCAACGATTCGACAACGCGCGCACGGGCACGCCCGCCGCTGCGTTCGTCAAGCTTGGCGGAGTTGAGTGCGCGCCGGCATTCGCAGCGGAGGCCGATGGGCTGGAAACCTTGCGTGGGGCAACAAACGGGTTCCGCGTGCCGGCGGTCCTCGCGCGCGGAACCGATGACCCGCACGCGTGGCTGGCATTGGAGTGGATCGACTTGTCGCCGCTTGACGATACGTCCGGTGGACGCGCCGGGGTGGCACTCGCTGCCCTGCACCGAAACACAGGCCCCGCGCACGATGGCTTCGGCTGGCCGCGCGACAATTTCATCGGCGCCACGCCGCAGGTCAATACGCCGGACAAGGACTGGGTGCATTTTTTCCAGCATCGACGCCTGTTGTTCCAGTTGGGTCTAGCCGCAAAGAACCGCTACCCCACGCGTATGATCGACCGCGGCGAGCGCCTGGTCGCCGACCTGCCCGCGCTGTTCCGCGACTACACACCGGTGCCCTCGCTGCTGCACGGCGACTTGTGGGGCGGCAACGCGGCGCGCGATATCGAGGGGGCGCCGGTGATCTTCGACCCCGCCGTGTATCGCGGCGACCGCGAGGCCGACCTGGCCATGAGCGAGTTGTTCGGCGGATTCCCGCGCACCTTCTACACCGAGTACCGCAACGCCTGGCCGCTCGACACCGGCTACGCGGTGAGGAAACACCTCTACAATCTTTACCACCTCTTGAACCACGCCAACCTGTTCGCAAGCGACTATGTTCGGCAATCGGGCGACGCGATCGAACGACTGCTGGCCGAACTGTGAGCCCCGCTCCATGAAAGCAAATGCCCGCGACGTGGTGATCGCCGCCGCGCACCGCCATTTCGACACGCGTGCCTTTCACGCCGACCTGGCGCGGCGCGTGGCGATCCCGACCGAGAGCCAGAATCCTGCGCGCACCGAAACGCTGCGTTCATACCTGGCCGACGAGATCGCCGCCACGATCGGCGCCATGGGATTCACCTCGCGCCTGGTCGATGGCGCACCTGGCAAGCCGCCCTTCCTGATCGCGGAGCGCATCGAGGACCCGGCGCGTCCAACAATACTCTCCTACGGCCACGGCGACGTCATCCGTGGCCTGGAACCCGAGTGGCGCGAAGGCCTTTCGCCGTGGACGCTCACCGAGGTCGGCGACCGGCTCTATGGCCGCGGCACGGCCGACAACAAGGGCCAGCACAGCATCAACTTTGCCGCCCTCGCCACCGTGCTGGCTGCACGCGGCAAGCTGGGCTTCAATGTGAAGTTCCTCATCGAGGTTGGCGAAGAGGTGGGCTCGCCGGGTCTCGCGGATGTGTGCCGCGCCGAGCGCGACGCATTGAAGGCCGACGTGTTCATCGCCTCCGACGGCCCGCGCCTGCATCCGGACCGCCCGACGATCTTCCTCGGTGCACGCGGCGTGAAGAACTTCGACCTGGTGCTCGAGCTGCGACCCGGTGCGCACCACTCGGGCAACTGGGGTGGTTTGATCGCCGACCCCGGCATCCGCCTGGCGCAGGCGATTGCGACGATCACGGATGTGCGCGGCGCCATCCGCGTACCCGAGTGGCGGCCGCCGCCGATTCCCGATTCGGTGAAGCGCGCGCTGGCCGATTGCGAGCCGGGTGGCGGCGAAGGTGGCCCCGCGATCGACGCCGACTGGGGCGAGCCCGGCCTCACGCCCGCCGAGCGCGTGTTTGGCTGGACCAGCTTTGCCGTGCTGGCCCTGAAGGTCGGCAATCCGGCGCAGCCGGTCAACGCCATCGCCGGCCGCGCGTGGTCGCGCTGCCAGTTGCGCTTCGTGGTCGGCATCGACCCGGACGACATCGTGCCGGCGCTGCAACGGCATCTTGCGCGCGCGGGCTTCGCCGACGTGCGCGTCGAGGAGACCGGCGAGCCCGCCATGGCCGCCACGCGCCTTGACCCGGACACGCCCTGGGTGCGCTGGGCCGTGGCGAGCCTCACGCGCACGACCGGGAAAAAGCCGGCCCTGCTGCCCAACCTGGGCGGCTCGCTGCCCAACGACGTGTTCGCGGACATCCTGGGCCTGCCGACCCTCTGGATCCCCCACTCCTATGCGGCGTGTTCACAGCACGCACCCAACGAACACCTTTTGACACCCATTGCCCGCGAAGCCTTGGGGATAATGGCGGGATTGTTTTACGACCTAGGCGAAAGCGACGTGCCCCGATGAAGACCTCCCTGCACTCCCCTGTTCTGCTGGCGCTCACATTGATGGGTGGGGCCATCGCCCTGCCGCCAATGGTTCACGCCCAGGCCCCGGCGGCCGCTGCCGCCGAATACAGCATCAAGGAAAACTACACCAAGTACGAGTACCGCATCCCGATGCGGGACGGCGTGAAGTTGTTCACCGCCGTGTACGTGCCCAAGGATGCGAGCAAGCCCTATCCGATGCTCTTGGAACGCACGCCGTACAGCGCGGCGCCCTATGGCGTGGATTTCACGCCGCGCCGGCTGGGCCCGTCGGCGGACTTTCCCAAGGCCGGCTACATCTTCGTGGTGCAGGACGTGCGCGGACGCTTCATGTCGGAAGGCAAGTTCATCGAGATGACGCCGCACAAGCCCAACAAGGGCGCCAAGGACTTCGACGAATCGACCGACATGTTCGACACCGTCGAGTGGCTGTTGAAGAACGTGCCGAACCACAACGGCAAGGTCGGCATCTGGGGCAATTCCTACCCGGGGTTCTTCGTCTCGGCCTCGATCATCGACAGCCACCCGGCCATCAAGGCGGCCTCGCCGCAGGCGCCGGTGACGGACCTGTACATGAACGACGACAGCTACCACAACGGCGCGTTCATGCTGGCGGCCAACTTCGGCTTCTACGCCAATTTCAAGCCGCAGAACAACCCGACCGTGGAACCGCGAAAGTCCGAGCCCTACGACTTCGGCACGCAGGACGGCTATGAGTTCTATCTCAAGCACCGGACCATCCCGCAGCTGATCGAAAAGGCCGGCAAGGATTCCCTGTTCCGCGACCAGGTGGTGAACGACACCTACAACGCGTACTGGAAAACGCGCAACATCTCCGCGCACCTGAAGAACGTGAAACCGGCGGTGCTGACGGTGGGGGGATGGTTCGATGCGGAGGACCCGCAGGGGCCGCTCACCACCTATCGCGAGATCGGCCGCCACAACCCGGGCACGGTCAACATGCTGGTGATGGGGCCCTGGGCGCATGGCAACTGGATTTCGCGCGATGGCGAGAAGCTCGGCCACGTGTCGTTCGGCTTCAAGACGGCCGAGCACTACCGCAAGAACATCCTGCTGCCGTTTTTCGAGAAATACCTGAAGGACAAGGCGGACACCAAGGGTAACGACGGGGCCGGCGCCAAGCCAGTTAACGTGCACGCATTCGAAACCGGCACCAACGTGTGGCGGCAGTATCCGGCCTGGCCGCCCGCCGAGGCCAAGGCGCGCACGCTGCACTTCCACGCCGGCGGCAAACTGTCATGGGCCGCACCGGCGGGCAGCGCGGCGTTCGACGAGTACGTGAGCGACCCGGACAAGCCGGTGCCGTACATCAATGCCATCGGCACCGGCATGTATGCCTCTTACATGACCGGCGACCAGCGCTTTGCCGCCACGCGCACCGATGTGCTCACGTACCAGACCGAGGTGCTGGAGGAAGACGTGACGATTGCCGGGCCGATCGTGGCCAAGCTGTTCGTGTCCAGCACCGGCACCGACAGCGACTTCGTGGTGAAATTGGTCGACGTGTACCCACCTGAGATGCCGGAAGCCGAAGCGAGTAGCGCGCGGCCCACGGACGTGCAGCCGCCCCCGTTCAAGATGTCCGGCTACCAGCAGCTGGTGCGCGGCGAGCCGATGCGCGCCAAGTTCAGGAACAGCTTCGAGAAGCCCGAGCCGCTGACGCCCGGCAAGGTCGAACGCGTGCACTTCAACATGCCGGACGTGCACCACACGTTCCGCCGCGGGCATCGCATCATGGTGCAGGTGCAAAGCTCGTGGTTCCCGCTCACCGACCTCAATCCGCAGAAATTCGTGCGCATCCCGGAGGCGAAACCGGAGGACTTCCAGAAGGCCACGCAGCGCGTGTATCGCGGCGGCGCAAGTGCATCCGGCGTGGAAGTGCGGGTGTTGGGGAAATAGACGGATATGTCGCCCCGGCGCAGGCCGGGGCCCAATTTGCCACTTGCTGAACTTGGACC
>JAEUMZ010000004.1 GCA_016790765.1 Betaproteobacteria bacterium | reverse complement strand
GCGCGCAGCGTCAATGCGCCCCAGTCGCGCTCCGGATTCTGCTGCGAATGCGCGTGCTTGATGGCCACGCGGTTGGGGAACGCCGCGTTGTAGGCATCGCGCTCGGCGGCCGTCATGGCGGCGGTGAAGTTGGACGTGGTGCCTGCCGCGGTCACGGTCTTGCGCGTGCCGTCGATGGTGTTGACGGTGTCGCCGGCCAGGTCGTGGACGCCCGCACCCGTGCCCTTGTCGATGATCGCCAGCGCGCAGCCGCGCTTCAAGCCCCATTCGCCGGCCGTCGGCATCGCGCCGTAGACGCCGAACGATCCGGCGGATGCCGCCGTGACGATGCAAGGAGCGGTGCGGCTGAAGAACAGCGGGATCTGCACCATCACGGTGACGTTTTGGCGGCCGCTGCCGTCGTCGAGAAAGGAGATGTACTCATTGCCGGGCACCGTGCCCGCCGTGGCGTTGGCCAGGCCCGAGGCATCCACATTCGGCCCGAACAGCACGCCAAAGCCCCCGGCCGTGGTGGTGTCCACCGTGGCCTTGTAGGCGTTGTAGATCGCCAGGCGGCGCAGCTCGCCGACCGACGGATTGGCCGGGTCGGCAATGGCCGGTGGCGTCGCCAGTTGCAGTCCCGCGACGCCCAGGCCCGCCGTGAGGAGGTCATCCGAGATGCCGTCGTAGATCAGGGTGCCGACCGCGCCGGTGTTGGCGGGCTTGACGTTGTACTCGGGGGTTTCCGTGGCCTTGCAGCCGTAAAGCGCAAGGAGGACCAGGGCCAGGCCGGCGGCCTTGGCGGGAAAACGATGCAGCATGCAATTCTCCGGTGCGCCGCCGCTTGCGGCGCGATGGGGGGTCTAACAGGGGTCTGGCTTTGACGTGCGCGGGACAGGAAAGTGCGCCCAAAGCGCTATTTTAGAGGGGAATTGACCGGTTTCCCCCGCGCGCAAGCCGCGCACGCCAAGTCGCGGTCAATAGCGCAGCGTCTCCAGCAGCGCACCGCCGCGCGTCGGCGTGAGGCGCCAGAGGCCATCGTACTCGTCGTCGGCCACTGCCACTGCCCGCTCCGCGCCCAGCGCCTTCAGGATGTCCGGCACCGTGTTGCTGTGCCCCACCACCAGCACGGCGCGCCCCGGCGGTTGCGCCGCGATGCGCGCCGCGAGGGCGGCCGTGTCCGCGGCGTTCACCTCGGTCACCTGAAGGCCCTTGCTGCGCGCCACCGCGCCGCCGGTGTCGCGCGTGCGCCGGTACGGGGTCACGTACACGGCGGACAGCGGCGTGTCGCGCAGCAGCGCGGCGAGGCGCTCGGCGCGCTGCGTGCCGACAGCAGACAGCGGCGGGTCTTTCGGGGCGGCGGCATCCTCGCCGCGCTCGGCGTGCCGCACCACGATGACCGGCGGCCCGGCGAACCCCGGCCGCTGGAACACGCGCGTACCGGCCACCCAGGTCTCGAGCACGCGCACGGCGTGCAGTTCGCGCGCCGGAATGGTGAACGGATCGCGGTCGAGCAGGATGAAATCCGCCCATTTGCCGGGCTCCAGCGAACCCTGCCGTTTTTCCTGGTGCGCCGCGAACGCCGCATCCAGCGTGAAGGCACGGAAGGTCTCCACGCGGCTCATCGCCTCGCCCGGATACCAGCCGCCCGGGGGCTCGCCGGATTCCGATTGCCGCGTCACCGCCGCGTGCCAGCCGAGGAACGGGTTGGACGCCTCCACCGGAAAATCCGAGCCGGCCGCGATGCGCGTGCCCTGTTTCAGGAACCTGCGCCACGCATATGCGCCGCGGATGCGCTCGCGGCCCACGCGGTCCTCGGCCATGTTCATGTCCGAGGTGGCGTGCGTGGGCTGCATCGAGGCGATGAGGCCGAGCGACTTGAAGCGCGGGATGTCCGCGAGCGCCACCACCTGCGCATGCTCGATGCGATGGCGCAATTCGGCCTTCGGGAACTTCGCCCGCGCATCGGCGAACGCATCGAGCACCACGCGGTTGCCGGCGTCGCCGATGGCGTGCACGTTGACCTGGAAGCCTTTCGACACCGCCTTCAGCACCTGCGCCCTCATCGCCGCGCGGTCGTGGAACAGCAGGCCGCGATGCTCCGGCGCATCGCTGTAGGGTTCGATCAACGCCGCGCCCCGGCTGCCCAGCGCGCCGTCGGCAAACAGCTTCACGCTGCGCACGGTGAGGCGGTCCGCCCCGTATCCGAGCAGCGGGCCCTGCCCTGCCAGCTGATCGAAGTCCTGGCCCACGCCGCCGATCATCGCGTAAAGGCGCGCCGTGAGCTTGCCGGCGTCGGCAGTACGCCGGTACAACGCCACGGTATCCGCATGGACCCCGGCGTCATGCACCGAGGTGATGCCCACGCCCGCCAGTTCGGCGAGCGCCGCAGCCAATGCGGCTTCGGATTCGCGGGCGTCCGGCGGCGGAATTTTCGATTGCACCAGGCCCATGGCCGCGTCGATGAGCACGCCGGTGGCGTGGCCTTGCGCATCGCGCTCGATCCTGCCGCCCGGCGGGTCCACCGTGTCGCGGCCGATGCCGGCCAGCTTCAGGGCCGCGCTGTTGGCCCAGCCCGCGTGGCCATCGACGCGCGTGAGCCACACCGGGCGGTCCGCCACGGCGCGATCGAGTTCGGCTGCGGTGGGAAAACGCTGGAGCTTCCACACCACCTGGTTCCAGCCGCGGCCGGTGAGCCATCCGCTGCCCGGCCGTTTGGCCGCGCCGTCGCGCACGCGCTGCAGGGCCTCGTCGAGCGATGCCGTTCCGGCGAGGTCGATGCGCAGCTTGGCGAATCCCAGGCCCAGCACGTGGCCGTGCGCATCCGTCATGCCCGGCAACAGCGTGCGGCCTTCGCCGTCGATTGTGCGCGCCTGGCCCGCGCGCGCGGCCAGCGCATCGATCGTCCCCGTGGCGACAACCTTGCCCTGGTCGATGAGCATGGCGTCGAAGCGTTGCAGCCGCCCATCCGCGTTCAGCGTGTAGCCATTGACGTTGGTGACCCACCATTCGGCTGCGCACGCCATGGCCGGCACCCACGCGGCGCACAGCACCGCCGCGCGCCACATGGCCCGCCCAGGGATTGCCCCCATGCAACGACCCTTCATTGGATTCTCCGCGTCAACCGGCGTGCGCCGTCACTTGCGTCCCTTGGCGGGCCCCTTGCCCACGTACCGCTCCAGCCAGTCGAAGTACTCGCGATACCACAGGCGCGAGTTCTGCGGCTTCAGGATCCAGTGGTTCTCGTCCGGGAACAGCACCAGGCGCGACGGCACGCCGCGCACCCTGAGGGTCGAGTAGTACATCATGCCCTGCGCGACCGGCACGCGGTAGTCGAGCGCGCCGTGGATCACCAACGTGGGCGTCTTCATGTGCTTGGCGAACGCGGCCGGATTCTGCGCCGCCACCTTGGCCGGGTCGCTCCAGTAGTCGGCACCGAGCTCGTGGTCGAACCAATAGCCGGCATCGCCCGCGTGCATGGACGGCCAGTCGTAGCAGCCGGCGTGGCACACATACGCCTTGTAGCGGTCGCCGCCCTTCCTGGCGCCATTGCGGCCATTCATGTAGGCCACCATGAAGCCGCCGTAACTGCCGCCGGTGGCCGCGAGGCGCTTCGGATCGATGAAGCCGCGCTTGATCAGGTGGTCGGTGCCGGCCTCGACGTCGGCATGTTCCGGCGCACCGAAGCGCTTCACGTTGGATTCGAGGAACGCATTGCCCCAGCCCAGCGAGCCGTGGTAATTCACGCACGCCACCACATAGCCCTGCGCGGCGAACAGGTGGTTGTTCCAGCGGAAATGGAAGTTGTCGCCCCAGCTCGCATGCGGGCCGCCGTGGATGTTGTGCACCAGCGGCCACTTCTTCTTCGGGTCGAAATCCGGCGGGTAGATCACCCACATCTGCACCGGCTCGCCGTTCCAGCCCTTGACGGTGACATCCTCGACCCGGCCAAGCCGGATGCCGTCCATCATCGCCGCGTTGAACGACTCGACCGGGCGCGCGTTGGCACCTCCGGCGTCCGCGCACCAGACCGCCGGCGGCGTCGACATGTCGTTGCGCACGTAGGCCAGCATGCCGCCGCCGAGGTCGAATTCCGACACCGTGCCGCCTGCCACCACTTTCTCCGGGACCTTCCTGCCGCGCGCCAGGCGCCAGATCGACAACCGGGAGAATTCGTCCGCCGCGAAATACAGGCTCTTGCCGTCCGCAGCCCAGCGCAAGGGGGCATTGACATTGCGGTCCCACGCGCTCCAGCGCACCAGCTTGCCGCTGGCACGGTCGATCACGGCGACCTTGCTGTCGTCGTCGTAGGAGCGCCGGAAATCGGCCACCAGCAGCGCGATCGACGTTCCATCCGGCGAGTACGCGGGATTCGAATGCGTGAGCGGCGAACCCGCGGTGAGCACTTTCGCCTTGCCGCGCCGGAGGTCGATCTCGACCACTTCGGTTTCCTGGTCGCCGCGCCGGTCCTCGTTGGGATTGAAGGTGAAGGCGAGATGGCGGCCATCGGGCGACACGTCGAAGTCCGCCGGTCCGGGGTCGAACACCGGCAATTCATAGCGCGTCCCGGCGAAGGCATCGCGGGTCTTGCCGGTTTCCACGTCCACGATGTGCACGCGCGGCACGCGCCCATCGGCCAGGAAGTGGTCCCAGTGCTGGAACTTGGTCTTGTCCGAGACGATCGCCTTGACCTTGTCGTCCTTCCTTTCCTTGAGGCGCTTGGCCTGGTCCTTCTCGCGCTTCAGGTCCGGCCACACCCAGGAAATGAACGCGATGCGCTTGCTGTCGGCGAACCACTTGATGGCCGACACGCCGGTGGCGAGCGCAGTCACGCGCCGCGCCTCGCCGCCATCGGGCGGGATCACATAGAGCTGCGGTTCCTCGTCGGCGTCCTTGCCCTCGCCGCGCTTGGCCACGAAGGCGATGAGCGAACCGTCCGGCGACCATTGCGGCTGGCCGTCCTTCTCGCCGCAGGTGGTCAGCTCGCGCGGCGCGCCGCCGAGGTTCGACAGCAGCCACAGCTTCGTGGTGCCCTTGTTTTCCTTCATGTCGAACGCGGTGAGCGCCACGCAGGTTTGCGCGCCATCGGGCGACAGCGTGGGAGAGGTCGGTCGCTTGAGCTTCCACAGCAGTTCGACGCTGAGGCGCTTGGACTGGTTGCGCTTGGAGGAGGCCATTGTTCTTGATCGTTGTTGGAAGGCGATAGGCGATGTTACCGCGACCCCGTGCGACCCGTAGAATGGCGCGTCGCGAATTTGCATCGCTTCGACAAGGAAACAACCATGGCTTCCCTCTGGCGCGCCGCCCCCACCCTGGACCAGCTCAATGCCTCCAACGCCAATACCATCCACGTGCCGCTCGGCATCGAGTTCACCGAGATCGGCGAGGACTACATCAAGGCGCGCATGCCGGTGGACGCGCGCACCCACCAGCCGTTCGGCCTGCTGCACGGCGGCGCCTCCGTGGTGCTGGCCGAATCGCTTGGCAGCATGGCGACCTTCCTCAACATCGATTCCGAAAAATTCGCGGCGGTCGGCATCGAAGTCAATGCCAACCACGTGCGCGGCGTGAAGTCGGGTTGGGTCACCGGCACCGTGCGCCCGCTCCACGTCGGCCGCAGCACGCAGCTGTGGGACATCCGCATCGAAGACGAGGCCGGCAAGCTGGTGTGCATTTCGCGGCTGACGGTGGCGGTGATCGCGAAGGGATAGATGACCTGAAGAACTATTTGTCCGCCGATGAACGCCGATGAGGCGCCGATGGACGCCGATAATAGTCAAACCCAAGGACTGGCGCGGCGCCCAGGCAAGAATCACCCAGAACGCCGCGCCAGTTCTTGAGTTTTGTTTTGCCGTGATCGGCGTCCATCGGCGCTGGATCGGCGTTCATCGGCGGACAGTGCTTGCCACCAATCGCCATGCAATCGTCCTCCCTTCTTTCCCCCTACCGCGCCTTCCTCAAGATCCCCGACGTGCCGGCCATGATCCTGATGGGCTGGCTGTCGCGCTCGCCGATCGCGATGAACGCGCTGGGCATGCTGCTGTTCCTGCGCAACGAGCTGGGCAATTTCCAGGCGGCAGGCCAGGCCGTCGGCGCGTTCTTCGTCTCGATGGCGGTGGCCGCGCCGGTGGTGGGGCGCGTCATCGACCGCCACGGCCCGCGCTGGCCGTTGATCGTCGATGGCGTCATGCATCCGTTGTTCATGGCCGCCATCCTCTGGGCCGGCACGCAGCACGCGTCGCAGTCCGTTCTGCTGCTGCTCGCCGTCGGCGCCGGACTGTTCGCCCCGCCGGTCACCATCCTCACCCGCACCACCTGGCGGCACCGATTCGACGACGAGCACAACCGAAAGATGGCGTACTCGATCGATTCGGTGATGATCGAATTGAACTTCACGTTTGGCCCGCTGTTCGTCGCAGCCCTGATTCCGCTCATCGGGCCGGTGCACACGTTTGCCTGCGTGATCGGCGTGGGCATCGCCGCGGTCCTCACCTTTGTCGCCTCGCCCATCCTCAAGTACTGGAAGACCGAGCCTGCCGGCGAGCGCCACCTGCTGGGGCCACTCACCTCGGGCAAGCTGGTCGGCCTGTTCGGGCTTTCCTTTGGCCTGACGCTGTCCTTCGGTCTGCTCGAAGTGGGCTACCCGGCCTACGCCACGTTCATCGACTGGGTGGCCTTCGGTGGTGTCCTGCTGGCCTTGAACGCACTGGGCAGCGGCGTGGGCGGCTTCGTCTACGGCGCCATCCATTCGGCGCGCCCGCTGGAGCAGCAGTTCACGCTGGCGCTGGCGATCATGGGCATCCCGCTGTTCCTGCACTGGCCGTTCGACGCGCATGTCGCGTTTGCGCTGCTGGCGTTCGTCTCAGGCCTGATGATCGCGCCGGCGTTGACCGCGCAGACGCTGCTGGTGACGCGCATCGCCCCGCCCAAGTACGCCACCGAGGCCTTCACCTGGTCCTCCACCTTCATCGTCAGCGGACTGGGGCTCGGCATGGCACTCGGCGGCGCCCTCACCGAGCAACTGCACCCGAAGGCGCCGTTCGTCGCCGGCGGAGCGCTGGTGGCGGGCATGGCGGTGCTGTCGTTGTTGCTGCCGCGTGCCGCTCCGCGTTCGTCAGCGCCGACCTAGGCAAACGCCTCTCCGCCGATGGACGCCGATGGGGCGCCGATGGACGCCGATAACGGCAAAGGCAAGAGCAAACGAAAAGTAGGTCAGGTTGCCGCAGGCTACCTGACGCAATCGTTGCCGATACGATGATTTGTCAGGTAGCGCGGTGCGCAACCTGACCTACGGATGTCGTGGTTTTATCGGCGTTTATCGGCGCCCCATCGGCGTTCATCGGCGGAAGCGCTTTCCCGCCGGGTAACGACGAGAACTCACGGCACGATCACCGCCTTCCCCATCACCTTGCGTGCTGCGACGTCATTGAGTGCTTGCGGCACTTGATCCAGGGCGTAGGTGGCCGAAATGCGCGGCTTGAGCTTGCCTTCGGCCAGCCAGCGCATCAGTTCGCCCAGACCCTTGAGGTTCGCTTCCGGCTCGCGCGCCACGAAGTTGCCCCAGAACACGCCGACGATCGAGGCACCCTTGAGTAGCGGCAAGTTCATCGGCAGCGCCGGAATCGTGCCGTCGGCAAAGCCCACCACCAGGTAGCGGCCGCGCCAGCCGATTGAGCGAAACGCGGGCTCGGCAAACGCGCCGCCGACCGGGTCGTAGATGACATCCGGGCCCTTCTTTCCACATTCGCGCGCGATGGCCTCGCGCAGATCCTCTTTCGTGTAGTCGATGACGCCATCGGCGCCGTGTTCCTTGCAGACCGCGAGCTTTTCCGGATTGGACGCCGCCGCGATCACTTTCGCGCCGATGGCCTTGCCGATCTCGATCGCGGCCAGGCCCACCCCGCCGGCCGCGCCCAGCACCAGCATCGTTTCTCCCGCTTGCAACGCCGCGCGATCGCGCACCGCGTGCCAGGAGGTGCCGTACGCGAGCGTGAACGCGGCCGCGACGTTGAACGGCATCCCCGGCGGCAGCGGCAGCGTGGCATTGGCCGGCGCGTTCACTTCTTCGGCGAAGCCGCCCAGGCCGCAGAAGCTCGCCACACGGTCGCCCGGCTTCAGATGGGTCACGCCCTCGCCCACGGCCAGGACTTCGCCCGCCACTTCCGCACCCGGCGTGAACGGCAGCGGCGGCTGAATCTGGTATTTCTTCTGGATCATCAACAGGTCCGGGAAATTCACCCCGGCGGCGCGCACGCGGATGCGCACCTCGCCCTGGGCCGGCGCCGGCAATTCCACGTCCTCGACTGCGAGCAGCTCGGGGCCGCCCCATTCCTTGCATCGGATGGCTTTCATTGACTTGTCCATGATTGGCGAAACTTTTTTCTTGGCGCGACCGACGTCAAAATTGGACCCCGGCCTGCGCCGGGGCGACACGCGACATACATCGCGTGTCGATTTGCGCGATCGCAACACATCGCAATTTACCGGAAACCATCACCCGTCAAATCGCTACAATCTTTCCGCTACCGTTCCTCGAACCCCAACAACAAGGACACCGCCATGACGCCCACCACCCGCCCGCGCCGTACGCCGATTTCGATCGCCATCGCCTGCGCGATTTCGTGTCACGCAACCGTCACATTTGCACAGCAGCCCGACGCCAAACCGGCGCCGAAGGTGGAAGGCCAGCTTGAGGAAATCGTGGTCACCGCGGAACGCCGCGCGGAAAACATCAAGGACGTGCCGGTGTCCATCTCCACGCTCGGCGGCGAGAAGCTCGACATCATTTCCTCCGGCGGGCAGGACATCCGCATGCTGGCCGCGCGCGTGCCCAGCCTCAACATCGAATCCTCCTTCGGGCGCGCATTCCCGCGCTTTTACATCCGCGGCTACGGCAACACCGATTTCGACATCAACGCCTCGCAGCCGGTGTCGCTGGTGTTCGACGACGTGGTGCAGGAAAACCCGATCCTCAAGGGCTTCCCGCTGTTCGACATTGCGCAGGTGGAAGTGCTGCGCGGCCCGCAGGGCACGCTGTTCGGCCGCAACACGCCGGCCGGCGTGATCAAGTTCGATTCGGTCAAGCCGTCCCGGCAACAGGATGCGTATGTCAACCTGTCGTGGGGCAAGTTCTCGACCGTGAACCTGGAAGGCGCGTTCAACCTGCCGCTGGCCGACGGCCTCAACGCGCGCATCGCGGTGCTTTCGCAGACACGTGACGACTGGGTCACCAACACCGCGCCCAGCCGCCGCAACAACGAGCTGGAGGGGTACCGCGACACCGCCGTGCGTGCGCAACTGCTGTACGAGCCGGACAAATCGTTCTCGGCGCTGTTCAACGTCCACTCGCGCGACCTCAACGGCAGCGCGCGCCTGTTCCGCGCCAACATCATGCAGCCCGGCACCAGCGACCTGGTCGCCGGATTCGACCCGGAGAAGATCTCCATCGATGGCCTCAATTCGCAGGACGTGAAGAACGACGGCGCCAGCTTGCGCATGAAGTGGGATTTGGGCGGCATGCTGCTGCACTCGATCACCGGCTACGAAAAGGTGCGCTCGTTCTCGCGCGGCGACATCGACGGCGGCTTCGGCGCCGTGTTCCTGCCGGTGAGCGGCCCCGGCGTGATCCCGTTCGATGCCGAGTCCGCCGACGGCCTGCCCGGCCACCGGCAGATCACCCAGGAACTGCGCCTGGAATCCACCGCCCGCGGCGGCAACAAGTGGCTGATCGGCGCGTACTACTTCGACGAGACGCTCGACATCGACAGCGTCAACTATTCGACCATCGGCGGCGGCGTGCAGAACGGCCTGGCCAAGCAGCACCAGGAAAACAAGGCCACCGCCCTGTTCGGCTCGATGAACATGAAGGTCTCGGACGCGCTCACGCTGCGGGCCGGGCTGCGGTACACCAAGGACGAGAAGGACTTCACCGCCGACCGCCTGGTGGCGCCGCCGTTCTCGCCGACCTTCATCGGGCGCCTCACCACCAAGACCGACGCCAACAACACCAGCTGGGATTTCTCCGCCACGCATGCGCTGGACAAGAACACCAACGTCTACGCCCGCGTCGCGCGCGGATTCCGCGCCCCGAGCATCCAGGGCCGCCTGCTGTTCGGCGACACCGTCTCGGTGGCCAACTCGGAAAACGTCACCTCGTATGAGGCCGGCTTCAAGGCCGACCTGTTCAACAAGCGCGCGCGCCTGGGCGTGAATGCCTTCGTGTACGACGTGAAGGACCTGCAGCTCACGGCAGTGGGCGGCAACGCCAACTTCAACCGCCTGCTGAATGCAAAGAAGGCGCGCGGCCAGGGTGTCGAAGTGGACCTCGATGCGTACCTGACGCAGAACCTGCTGCTCACCGTCGGCGCCAGCATCAACGACACCAAGATCAAGGACCCGGACCTCAGAACCGACGCCTGCGGCTCCGGCTGCACGGTGCTGGACCGCATCACCGCACCGATCAACCCGGCGATTGGCAAGTTCGCGCCGACGGTGTCGATCGACGGCAATCCGCTGCCGCAGGCGCCGAAGTCGGTGCTCAACGCGACGCTGAAGTACACGATGCCGCTGTCAAGCTCCTCGGAGTTCTTTGTCTACACGGACATCGCGTACCGCAGCAAGATCAACTTCTTTCTCTATGAGGCGAAGGAATACACCGGCAAGCCGCTGACCGAAGTGGGCCTGCGCGCAGGGTATGTGTGGGGCAACGGCCGCTATGAACTCGCCGCCTTCGGCCGCAACATCGGCGACCAGATCCGCGCAGTGGGCGGCATCGACTTCAACAATCTCACCGCGTTCATCAACGACCCGCGGACGTTCGGGGTGCAGTTCAAGGCGAAGTTCTGATCGGTTTGCGAGGTCGTTGAATCTATCGCCCCGGACTTGTTCCGGGGCCCAAGTTTGCAAACTTCAAATTGGGCCCCGGAACACGTCCGGGGCGACACTTCAAATGCGGTGTCAGAGGTCCCCGCCATGGCCCTGCATGGCCATGGCGTTCGGTAGGCGCGAAGCGGTGCTTCGCGAAACCCCCACCTCACCCTGCGCGGGGACGACGCGACGAGGCCTACTGCACGCCCTCGTCCATGAACACCCCGTTCGGCAGGCTCACGGTTTCGATGCCTTCCTCGCGCAGGGCGCTCGATTCCTCGGCGGAAACGCGGCCGCGGATGCCGCGGTGCTTTTCCTCGCCGTAGTGCATGCGCCGTGCCACTTCGGCGAATTGGCCGCCGACATTCTCGGTGTTGGCCTGGATGAAGGACTTGAACTGCTTCAACATGTGCGCCTGCAGGTCCGGCAGCAGGAACGCGGCCATGACCTCGCGCGGCTCACCCGCGCCCGACTCGGCCGCAGGCTCCTTGGCGCCCACATTGAGGCGCGGTGCGGACAACTGCTTGGTGATGTCCCTGTCGCTGCAGAACGGACACTCGACGAGGCCGCGCGCGTTCTGCGCGTCGAAATCCCCGGCCGAGCGGAACCAGCCGTCGAACGTGTGGTCTTGCGAGCAGGAAAGGTTGAAGACGATCATATGTCCTGATTTTGGCCGGGTTTCCGTTTGGACTCCCATGGGAAACCGCACTCTCCAGTGTGAAATTTCATTAACGGCCCGTTTGGCCGCCGGATGACGTGACATCGGGGCGCAAAGGCGCGATTCAAGCGCTTTCCCTTCGGCCTGGCGACATGCGCGACACAGGCAATCCCGCATTTCGACGCCAAACCCCAGCAAGGACGCGGCGTTCCAGCCCATTTCAACTCAGGAGGCCCGCCAGTCCTGGCGTTTGTCCTGAAAGTGCTACGGAGTCCCCCCGGTCGCGGGGTTGCGAACGCGCGTGTACCGCAGCATCATGGCATTTACCAATAACGTCGCCGGCCATGCACCGGTGGCGCCACCCGGGAACGGGAGGGACGGCATGTTTCGATCCATCGTGACATTGGCGGCAGGCGCAATCCTGGCGCTCCTCGCGCAAAACGCGCTTGCGCAGGTTCCCGGCGCGCCCGTGATCGCCGAATCGCACACCGGCGACAGCACGGCATATGTGGCCTTCCGCGGCCCCGACGCCGCCGGCGCCAGCCCGATCACCGCCTACACCGCCACCTGCAACGCCGGCGCGGGGGACGTCTCCGCCAGTGCCGTCACCTCGCCGATCGTGGTCGGCAGCCTCACCAACGGCATGACCTACGCCTGTTCGGTCACCGCCACCAATGCCGAAGGCGCCAGTGCGCCCTCCACGGCCGTGATGGTCACCCCACAGGCTGGTGCGCCGCTCGCCCTGATCGGCGTCACCTCGCGCAAGACCCACGGCACGCTCGGCGTGTTCGACCTGTCCATCGACCGCGCACTCGCCATCGACGGCCCGCTCAGCGTCGATTCGCGCGCGCCCAACGCAACGCACCAGCTGGTGTTCCAGTTCAATGCCACCGTCACCGCGATGAGCCCGGTGCTGGTCACCGACGAGGTTTCCGTCATCCTCGGCGCGACTGCGGCCATGGCCGGCAACGAGATCCTCGTCAGCCTGCCCGGATTGCCCGACAACAAGCGTGTGCACGTGGCCATTGCCACCGTCAACGGCACGACGCTCAACGCCAGCGCGCCCGCCGGGTACCTGGTCGGCGACGTGAACCGCACGCGCTCGGTGACGCCGCAAGACCTCACGGCCGCCAAGGGCCGTGCCGGCCAGTTTGCCCAGCCAGGCAATTTCCAGTTCGACCTCAACGCCAGCGGCAGCATCACTGCCGCCGACCTGGCCGCGCTCAAGGCGCGCAGCGGCCGCAACCTGCCCAATGCCGGCCCGCCGGTGGTCGCGCGCATCGAGATCGAGCAGACCGGATTGTTGCTCGATGCGATGGGCACCACGCGGCAACTCACAGCGAATGCCTACAACGCGGCCGGCCAGAAGCTCAACGTGCCGGTCACCTGGACTTCTTCGCGCCCTGCCAATCTCACGGTTAATGGCACCGGCCTGGTCACGGCACAAACCGGCAATGGCGTGAGCCAGATCACCGTCTCCGCCGGGGGCAAAGTGTCGGCACCGCTCATCGCCGTGGTGACGCAGCCGGCCATCGGTGCCGTGTTGCTCAACGATTCACAAATTGTTGGCGACCCGGTCGAGACCACGCCCGGCGCGGCGCCGAGCTTCACCAACACCTACCGCGTCAACCTCACCGGCGTGGCGGCGCCGGCGGTAGGCACGATCCTGATCAATACCGAATCGAAGCAGGTCGCCGGGCGCGTGGTGGCGGTGGACGCCAGCGGCAGCCCGATCATGGTGACGCTGGCGCTGGAGCCCTTGCCGGTGCTATTCCCCAACCTCGTGATCAACGAGACCATCGACCTCACGAATGCACCGATCAAGATCGAGCCCGACATCGCCGCGACCTATGACGTGGTGCGCACCGGCAACACATTCACCTTCACGCCAAAATCGGCGGGCATGAAGGCTCCGGCCATGGCAAATGCAAACTCGCGAAGCGGGGATGGCGCTACGGTCCGCCGCGCTGATGCGCCGGTGCCCGCAGCGCAAGTGCCGCCTTTCAAATCCTGTGAGACCACGATCACAGGATTTACCCCCAATGCGGCGCCTCCTGTTGCGCTCGTGGCACCGCCGATTTTCAGCATCACCATCAATCCATCGTTTGACATCGTCTATGACAATACCCTGGGGCTGCAGCGCTTTGTCATCAATGCCGAGCCGACGATCAAGTTCGAAGGCAGCATCGGCTTGACGGTGGCGTTCGAGGGCAAGCTCGAGTGCAAAGCCACGTTGTTCAAATTCCTGATTCCGTCTTCCATCCCACTCATCGGCGGCATGGTCCCCGTCGGCGTTGGTTTCGAGGCGGGCGGAAAGTTCACGCTGGCTACGCTCGCCATCGGCGCCAAGGTCGAAGTCAAGACGCGCGCCAAGGCGGGGATCAGCTGCCCGGCAGGCGTCAATTGCGTGTTCGAACGCGCGCTGGACAACTTCGAGGTCAAGACCACGCCAATCCTGGACTTGCCTTCAATCGGCGACGTGCGACTTGAACCTTCATTTTCTGTGTTCGGCTTTGCCGAGCCCAACGTCGGCTTCATCCTTCTCAGCTCGCTGCAATTCGATTTCCTCAAATTGAAAGCCGGCGCCAAACTGGCGGGCAGCTTTGCTTCGATGACCAGCCAACTCGCGGATGCCATGTATGCCTCCGACTACAAGGTCTCGCTGGAAGCCGGCGCCAGCCTTGGCGGAAGCGCCAACGCGGTATTGACCGCACTGGGCATTTCCAGCCTTTCCGGTTTGGAATTGGCCATCTCGACCGACGTCGCCAAGTCCCCGACCGGGCTTGCAAGCGGCGCCGTCACGGCGGACAAGGCCACGTTCGTGTTTGGCGACACGGTCAATTTCACGGTGAAGCTGGATCCGGCCACGCTCGGATTCTTTCCCGGCGGCATCGGACCCTACAACGTGAAGAAGGTGATGCTGGTCCGCGACAATGGCCTGCTGCCTTCGGTGGTGTCGAGCGTCAATGCCGTTCCTGGTGATCACACATTCAACCTCACCTACCTCGCCACCGGACCGGGCAATGTCAACGAGTTCTCGGCCTTCGTGGTGACTTGGCTCGCGCCGCTGGATGTGTTTGCGCTGGAAATTGGTCGTGCCGCTGCGGCAAGCACGGACTTCGTGTCGGTTCGAGCGGTCGTCGGAATCCCCGGTTGCGGAGTATCTGGCGACAGCCATCCACAAACCGTCCAATCAGAAACCGTTTCCATGCTCGGTCCTGGAGGTTTCCCGTTGGTTGCGACGATAGGACCCTCAACCGCTGTGCTCGAAAAGGTGGACGCCAACACGATCGACGCTTTCTTCGAAAGCACATTGGACGATGCGCCACTGACTTGTCCTGAGCCTGTGCCATCCCCGGCGCCGCCTAACTTCGTTTTTTCGCATGCCTATACGTTTGGCGACGTTCGATTGACCGTTTTCTTCCCGATGGCCGGAACGCTTCGGCGGATTAGCTATAACGCACTGGACTCGATGAACCCAACCGCCATTCTGTCTGATGACACATTCCCTATTGATGCAGGAACATATCTGGAAGAAGCACTTCTCTTTGGCGCTCTCGGGGCCAGCCCTGGGCACAGCGACGATGGGACCCCATTGTTCTCAGGCATAGAACGACGCCGGTTCTATCGCTTTGTCTTCACCCCTGCGCCCCCGTTCCCCTGACATTCGGCCATTCGGCGCACGTCCCCTATGCTACCCACCACTGCCCCACCGCCAACACGCACCCCGCAACATACAGCGTCCCGAAAATCTCCTGGTTGTATTTCGCCAGCCACTCCGGCAGGAAGATGTCGAAATTGGGGCGGCGATCTTCCGTGTGGTGTGCCGCCACCGCGGTGAGCGGGCAGCGCCAGGCGTTGAACATCAGGACCAGCACTTCACCCAGCACGATCACAGCCAGCAGTGCGGAAACGCCGAAGCGGCCCTGCGATGAAGCGATGGGAATGCCGGCGATGCAGGCGACGAAGAACACCCAGATGGCCGTGTGCGCAAGCTTGATGAACACCAGCGGGCGGTTCATCGGATCCGGCGCCTTGACGAGACCTCAATCGGCAATTTGCACAAGAGGTGCCTTGAACCGCGCGCACGCCGGCCGATGGGGCGATCGGGCAAAACATCGTCCGGAAGGCGTGCCCAAGCCTGAATTCCGCCTTTCAAAGGCAGTACCCAGTGGGCAAGGCGTTGCCTCGCTTGGTGCAGGTTCGAATCCGCCCGGCCTCTGTCATCACGCGCACCGGCACTAGAACCGCCACCTGAAGGCCGCGGTAACGCTGCGTTCGGTGCGTGCCACGGATTCGCCGATCAGGCGCCGCGCGTCCCGCGTGCTCGACAGGGAAACCGCCTCGCCAACCAACGTCAAATGCGTGTTCAATGGGCGCGCATGCGCCAATGTCCACGCACGGCCGCGTTCGCCATTGGGATCCGACGCGATGATGTCGCGCGGGTTTTCGCGGGTCTGGAACCGATCATGGCGAATCGTCCACTCGCCGGTGCCGTAGCGCGCGGAAATCAGAAGGTACTGTGCGTCGTAGTCCAGGCGCACGGCATCCGGGCCCATCAACGTATCGCCACGCATCGCCTGCGCGAGGATTGTCCAGCGCGCATCCGGTGTCACGCGCACGCCCGCATGCACAAAGCGCGTTCGCCAACTGTATTGACCGTTGACCAACTGCAAGGGGTCGCCGCGATTGTCGTAGCCGAGCGCTTCCACGCGCAGCACGTTCGAGAACACATAGTGCGCCCCGGCGTAATAGCCCGCGCGGCCATCGACCTCGCGTGCAATGCGCAAGTTGCGAGACTGGGCGGCAAGTTCACCCCGGCTTCGATACACCGGCAAGTCCGCAAGTCGAACGGACTCGGTGATGCCGACGATTCGATCGCCGACCGACCAGCCGCGCCAGGCCATCAAGGTGCCTGCCGGATCGTTGCGGCCATGCACCGCCAGGACGCCCCCCCATTCGTGGGGCGACCCCACCAGCCGGCCGTTGTGCGCCCACGCCAGTTCCAAGCCCTGTACGCGAATCTCTTCACCGATCCACGCATTGATCGCGGACGCGGAAATCGTTCGACCCGGTGTCCACCCCACGCTGTCGTAATCGATTTCGAGATTGTTTGGCGGAAAGAACGCGCCCAACTTGGCCCGCCAGCGCCAAGCGCTGGCCGGTACCGGATCCCAACCCAGCCATGCCTCGTTCAGATCCAACACCCGTGCGCGATCGCCTTGCGCGCTGACCACCACCACTCCACGCGCATGCGCGCCCAGTTCGCGCTCGACACGCAGGAATGCCGGACCCGCCTGGATCGGATCGGCGTCCCGATCCGACGCGAACTTGCCGAGCCCGTCCCGCGTCCATGCATGCTGCGCGTCCGATGCCGATACTCGCAGGTCCCATTGCGCGCTGACGTGCCAAGTGCTGGCCTGGGCGGCACAACTTGCGATCAGCAAAGTCGCTGGAATGAGCTTCATTTTTTGTCGGCGGATTGTCACACAGTTCGATGCCGCCCCCAGGGCGCAGCTTGCACGCAAACCTACGAGCCGGACCACACATCGGACGCATATGCCACGTGGTCGCCCGCACATCGCAACGCATGTGGTGTTCGCCAAACGCCTTGACTGGCGGGGAGTTTGCGACGGTATCGGCCCAAACCGCCCGCCGGTATTGGAGTTTGCCAAACAACATTACGAAGAACCCGGCATAACTCCGGGATGCGCGAAGTCAGTCCGCCAGCTGCACCAGGGAGGCCTTGAACCGCGCATATGCCGCCTGGTGGCGCTTGAGCGCCGCGGCGTTCGCGTACTTGAGTCCAATCACCCAGTGGATCGACTTGTCGTTGGCCTCGAAACGCTGGTAGCTGCGCGTGTAGGACTTGTCCTTGGCCGCGATGGTGGTCCAGGTGAAGGTGCCCGCCACGCCGGAACTCTTGCCCTGGCCGCTGCGGCGCTCGACCTCGGATTCGTTTTGCGCATCCAGCGCGATGCCAGGCGCCTCGCCGGCCCATTGCGGTGAATACACATAGAAGGTCACCGACTGGTCCGGCGAGGTGAAGGTGGCTGCGTCGGCGTCCGCCCCACGCGCCGCACCCAGCGGCTGCGCGCTGAAATCCGCCGGATGGCGCACTTCGAAAAACTTGCCGCGATAGGTCTTGTCCTTCACAGCGGTGTCCGTTGCGGGTGCCGCCTGCGCGAGGCCGAATCCCCACCCGGCGGCCAGGCACGCCAGCAACAGGCCGCGCATCATCCCCGCGTTCACTCGCCGCACCGGAACGGCACCTCGATGGTGCGCGTGGTCTTGCTGCTGTCGCCCTGGGTCCCGGTCAGGCGCGCGGTGATCTTGAGCGGAATGCAGCCGGCCGGGTTGAGCACGAACAGCGAACGGTAGAAGCCGGCGTCGCTCAACACACCCGTCATCACCGATTGCGAACTGATGCGCTTGCCGGTTTCGGCATTGACGAACTCGACCTCGAGCTTCGCGTCGACATTGATTTCCCCCGGCTTGCCCTTGAGCACCACATCCACGCGCAACGTGCTGGACGGCTCTTTGGCACCCCCTTCGCCGATGATGACGTTCCAGAACCGCGCGCCCGGCGCGATCGGCGCCGAAAACGTGCCCGAGTGCTGGTAATACAGCCGCGCCTCGACGCGATCGATCGCGAGGTCGGTGGCCAGGCTATCGGACTTGGCAGGCGCCGTTTCAGGCTTGGCTGGTGCAGCCTTGGCGGGCTCCGCCGCAGCCGCGGGCGGCTTGGGGTTCATCACCGCGTGCCAGCGCTTGTAGGTCTCGTTCCAGTCGGCGTTGGCCTTCACGCACGCGGCCTCGTCGAGCTTGAAGCGCTCGCACTGCGCGGAGGTGTAGTCCTTGCGCTGGCAGCACTCCACATTGGCCGGCGGCAACAGCGCGAAGGACGCGCAGGGTTGCAGGGCAGCCGCGGCCAATGCGCCGGCAGCGGCGAATCGATGCGTGGATCTCATCTCGTCAGGCTCCGCGCCGGTCAATAGTACGGGTCGATGTAGCAGGCCTTCACGACCCCCTGGATCGGATCCCCGAAGCGGCCGACGGTGCAGTTGATGTTGTTGCGCGCGATGCGGTACGACCAGCGGCCCCGGGCGCCAAATGCCACGCGGCGTTCGCCCTGGAACTGGCAGACATGCCCTTCGCCTGCGCACTGAATCCACTTGGAATCCACGGCGCTGAGCGGCCGCAATTCCGATTCACTTTCGTAGTAGCACGCCTTGCGCACGCCGACCGCCGGGTCGCCACCGAAGGAGACCGAGTTGCAGGCGATCGAGTGGGTTGCGATGCGGTACTGCCAGCGCCCCGGCACGCCGTAGGCCACGCGGCGCTTGTCGCGGAACCGGCACAGGCCCTCCTCATCGGCGCACTTCCACCAGGTGGTGCCGTCCTTGCCCTTGATCGATTGCGTCTGGCTGAACGCGGGGTCCGCCCCGGTCACTGACATGCCGGCCAGCGCGATGGCTGCCGCGGCGATGATGGTCCTCATGTTGCCTCCCTCGATGTTGTTGTTCGACCTGCCCCTGTCCAACGCTTCCCTGCCTGCCGCCGCCGACACCGATTGTGGCTGCCGTGTGGCGGCCTGCAATCGCGCTCAATCCCCACGACTTGACACATGATGATCGTCATCGCGCTCCCAAGTGCTACACGACTGCTTCGCACTTCCCCCTTTGGAAAGGGGGGTGATGCAGGGAATTCGCGGCGCATGCGCCGCGCCTGCAGAACGGCCAGCCGATACAGCGGCTGGCGCGGCCTGCAAGGCTGAGGGGGATTTGAAGTCACCAGGAATCTGAAGCGTTCCGAAGACTCACCTCAATCCGGAAACAAAAACTCCTCCTGCCGGTGCGCAATGCCAGCCTTCTCAAACCAATCCGGCCCCAACTCACTGGTTTCCTTGCCCCGGCAGCGCACCACCGCGATGCGCTTGCCGTCCTTTTCCACGATGACGCCGGCCTTCTCCGCCACGGCGCCGCCCTTGCCCCATTTGCCGATGCCGGTGAACACGATGTAGGCATGCGCCCCGCGCGTGAAGCGCAGCCAGGCACCGCCGCCGGCCGCGAAGGTCTCGGTCTGCCCGTAGACGGCACGCGAGGGATGCTGCGGCACCTCCGGCAGGCTCATCTCCGGCATAGCGCCGGGCGCACCGAACCGGTAGGTGGCCGTGCCGGCCTTGGGCGAAAGATCGCGCGAAGCACACACGGACGCCACCTTGGCGCCGGTGGAACAGGTGAACACGATCGCTTCATTCGCGGTGCAGAGTGACGGCGGCGTGGCCGGCGTGGCGGCCTTCGCGCCTGTCGCCGTCAAGCGGGTGACCAGCGCACGCGTTTCGGTCTTCTTGCAATTGACGTCGCCCTGGCAGGAGGCCGCCATCACGCGCGCGTTGGAGTAGGTGAGCGCCACGGTCTTGCCGACCATGGATTTGCCGGTTTCGCACAGCTCGAAATCCGCCATCTGCGAGACCGACTTGCCGTTGGCATCCTTGAGCTGGAGATAGCAGGCGATGTCGCCGGGTTCCATCGACAGCAGCGTGGCGGTGGCGGGGCCGCTGGCCAGCGCCGGCGGGGACTGCACACACAAGGCCATGCCGGCCGCCAGCAGGGTCATCCAACGCGATGCGCACACGGACATTTCGGCTATCTCCCCGGGGGTATTGTTGGGCCGGCGCAGCGCACCGGCGGAAACCCATTGCGTCCGATTCTAACGGCCCCCCGCCGCGCCAGCCGGCAGGTATTCGTCAAAACTGGTGTCACGCAAAGGGCGGGAGTGGGCGGCAGGCGCGCGAACTTGGCGCCGCGAAGGAAACCACGTTGAACTGCGAGGTGAGTGCATTCACGTTACCGAATGCCGCATCGCCCCCGCACGCGTTCGTCAAACTTCTACGGCCTCCCCGGCAAAACCATGGGGGCTCCCGTTCACGCTGGTACTCAGGCGGCCGGTGAACAGGTAACGGCTGCCGGGCGCGGTGCGGCGCACGCGCCATTCATCGCAGAACCGCGGCAGCAGGCTCCAGGGTTGCTCAAAGCCCTCGAAGTTGGTGATGGTTGCCCGGTGCGTGTGGCGCAAGTACCAGTTGCCCAGCGCGAACCAGGACGGAAACAGCTGCGTGCCGGTCGCCACCAGCCGCGTGCCCGGGCGGCACTGTGCGAACAGGTTCGCCAGCGCCTCGGGCGAACGCACCAGATCGTGCGTGTAGCTGAACAGGATCGCGTCCGGCGGGGCGGGCAGCGCGACGGTCGCGCCGCAGGCGGGAATGAGATCCACGTTGGTCAGGCCGAGTTGTCGAACCCGCTGCTCCGCCCGCACCAGCATCTCGGGCGACGGCTCGAAGCCGGTCACGCGCCCAGCGGGCCCGACGTCGCGCGCCAGGTGCGGCAAGCACCAGCCGGTCCCGCAGCCGGCATCGAGCACCGATTCGCCGCGCTGGAGCCGCAGCGCGGCGATGGCCTGCTCGCGAATGCCGCGGATGAAGCGTGTTTCGGCGTCGTATTGCGGCGCCAGCGCAGCGTAGAGCCGCCCAGCCTGCGGGACTTGTGCGTTCATTCGACCCTCACCCCTTGCGAGGATGCGGCGCGATGGCCGGACTTGCACCTGCGCAGTTCGTCCATGCCTCCCTCCCCGATCGTGTTCGCATGAGTCGCCGGTGCGGTGCGATTCCTTTCAGCTGCGCGCGTCATTGTCGCAGTGACGTAGCCTCAGCCAATCTCAGTACGGCCGCGCAACGCTGTCGAGCCGCGCCTTGGCCTGCGCCGTCCAATCCGAGTCCGGGTGCCGCGCAATCAGGCTCCGATAAAGGGCATACGCCTCCGCCTTGCGGCCCAGCCCCTCAAGGCAAATGCCTTTCTGGAACGTGACTTGCGCGTGGATGCCCTCGGGATACTCCCCGAGCGTCTCGCCGGAGGACAGGTGATGCAGGCACTCCTGATAGTTCTGGCTTGCGATGGCCTTGTTCGCCTTGATGAGCGCGCCCCTTTGCGCTGTGGCGCAGGAGGTGAGCAGGAGGGTCAGCAGGGCGATGGGGATGGATTTGTAAGTCATGGACTGTGTGAGATTCATGGAAGTACTGATTCACGATCGCCGCCAGCGTACAGCAATATCGAGCACGGCCCCTTTGATTCAAGATGCAATTCATGGTGCATGGCGGGACAAAAGATGGCGAAATCACTGTGACACTGACTCTTGGCCCTTGTCGCCAGCCACCAGCTCAGCAATGACCTCCTTTACCACGAGCTCAATCTGTGCGCCAAACGATGAAAAAGGGCAGATTGCAAGTGTTCCGCTTCCAAGATACAAACTACTTTGTATGCCGATAACCTTGTAATACCAGAGGCCATCAATTTTTTTCAATGCGTAGACAGGCCCTCCACTCAAGCCATCTGGATCTGCAAAGTAATTCTCCACTCCGTCAACTGGAACAGCGTAAAACTGGTTTTCCGACTT
>JAEUMZ010000173.1 GCA_016790765.1 Betaproteobacteria bacterium | reverse complement strand
TGTGGGCCGGCCCGCACCACCTGCACTACACGGCGCTGCCCGACTGGGCGCAGTCGCTGGGCATGATGTTTTCGCTGATCCTGCTGGCGCCGTCCTGGGGCGGCATGATCAACGGCATCATGACCCTCTCGGGCGCCTGGCACAAGCTGCGCGACGACCCGATCCTCAAGTTCCTCGTCGTGTCGCTGTCGTTCTACGGCATGTCCACCTTCGAGGGGCCGATGATGTCGATCAAGACCGTCAACGCGCTGTCGCACTACACCGACTGGACCATCGGCCACGTGCATTCCGGCGCGCTCGGCTGGGTGGCGTTCATCACCATCGGCGCGATCTACTACCTGATCCCGCGCCTGTACGGCCGCAAGGAAATGTACAGCGTGAAGCTCATCACGCTGCACTTCTGGATTGCCACGCTCGGCGTGGTGCTCTACATCGCCTCGATGTGGATCGCCGGCGTGATGCAGGGCCTGATGTGGCGCGCGGTCAACACCGACGGCACGCTCACCTACACGTTCGTCGAGTCGGTCAAGGCCACCTACCCGTACTGGACCATCCGCCTCGCGGGCGGCGCCCTGTTCTTCACCGGCATGCTGCTGATGACCTACAACATGTTCAAGACCATCGCCGCGGGCACGCCGGTCGATGCACCGATTCCGGCGGCCGGCGGCGCGCACACCGCCGCGCCGGTCCACACGCACGCGGTCGCCGCACAGGGAGATTGAGGCCATGATCAGTCACGAACAGATCGAGAAGAATGTCGGCTGGATGGCGCTGCTCATCGTGCTGGTGGTGGCGGTGGGCGGGCTGGTGGAAATCGTGCCGCTGTTCAACCAGCGCTCCACGACCGAGCCGGTGAAGGGGCTCAAGCCCTACACGCCGCTGCAGCTGGCCGGGCGCGACGTGTACATCCGCGAGGGCTGCTACAACTGCCACTCGCAGATGATCCGCCCGTTCCGCGCCGAGACCGAGCGCTACGGCCACTACTCGGTGGCCGGCGAGTTCGTCTACGACCATCCGTTCCAGTGGGGCAGCAAGCGCACCGGCCCGGACCTGCACCGCGTCGGCGGCCGCTACTCGGACGATTGGCACCGTGCGCACTTGCGGCAACCGCGCGACCTGGTGCCGGAATCGAACATGCCGGCCTACCCGTACCTGGAAAAAGCCAAGGTCGATCCGCCGACGGTGGCCGCGCGCATGCGCGCGCTGCGCATGATCGGCGTGCCGTATGCCGAGGAGGACATCCAGGCCGCGTTCAAGGACACCGCGGGCAAGACCGAGGAGGACGCCCTGGTGGCGTACCTGCAGGGGCTCGGCACGGCGCTCAAGTCGGCGAGGTGACCCATGGACCAGAACGACCTGAGATTGATCATCACCGTGGCCCTGTTCATCGTGTTCATCGGCATCGTGGCGTGGTCCTGGAGCGCGCGCCAGAAGCAGCGCTTCGACGAGGCCGCGCACCTGCCGTTTGCAGGCGATGACGAGCCCGTCCTCCCGAATCCATCGAACGCCAAGGAACGAGCATGAGCGACTTCACCAGCGGCTTCTGGCATTGGTACATCGCCATCGGCACGATCGTGAGCATCATCGGCTGCGGGGTGCTGCTGTGGATGCAGACCATCAAGCGGCCCCCGAAGGGACAGCAGGCGGAACTGCACGGCAACGTGTGGGACGAGGACCTGGCCGAGTACAACAACCCGCTGCCCAACTGGTGGCGCTGGCTGTTCTACATCACCATCGTGTTCTCGCTCGTGTACCTGTTCCTCTACCCGGGCCTGGGCACGTTTGGCGGCAAGTACGGCTGGTCGCAGGCCGGCCAGTACGAGGAGGAAGTGAAGGCGGCCAATGCGGCGTTCGGCCCCCTGTTCGCCAAGTACGAGAAGGTGGACCTGCCCACGCTCTCGAAGGACAAGGACGCGCTGGCGATCGGCCAGTCGCTGTTCCTCAACGAGTGCGCGGCCTGCCACGGGTCCGACGGCGGCGGCGCCAAGGGCTACCCGAGCCTCAAGGACAAGGACTGGCTGTGGGGCGGCGACCCGGACACGATCGAGAAATCGATCCGCGAGGGACGCAGCGGCGTGATGCCGCCGATGGGCGAGGCGCTGGGCGCGGCCGGCGTGGCCGAGGTGGCGGACTACGTGCGCTCACTTTCCGGACTTCCGCATGACGCCACCAAGGCCGGCGCCGGCAAGGCCAAGTTCGCCGTCTGCGCCGCCTGCCATGGGGCCGACGGCAAGGGTAACGTCGCGCTTGGGGCCCCGAACCTCACCGACGCCATCTGGCTCTACGGCAGCAGCGTGGAAACGATCAGCGAGACGATCCGCGCAGGCCGCAACAACCTGATGCCGGCGCAAGGCGAGCGCCTGGGCGCGGCCAAGGTGCACCTGCTGGCCGCATACGTGTACTCGCTGGGCGGGGGCCTGCCGCCCGCGCCGGCGGCTGCACCGCCGTCACCGCCGGCCGCGACCGCCGGCAAGTCGTGAGGCGCGGCGTTCCGGCACCTGCTCCACACGCAGGGCGCGCGCCGTTGCAGAATGGCTTGATTGCCCCGGCCGGCGCGCGCAGATGCACGCGTCGCCGCGCCTGACCGCGGGTACCGCCCCAGACGATGAGCTCGCGCCCCATCATCCCCATCCAGCCCGCCCCGCCTGACCCGGACGACGGGCTGTGGGCGGTGCGCAAGAAGATCTACCCGCGCGCGGTCGGCGGCTGGTTCGCCAAATGGCGCTGGTTCGTGGTGTTCGCCACGCAGTTCGTGTTCTACGGCTTCCCGTGGTTCACCTGGAACGATCGTCAGGCGGTGCTGTTCGACCTGGGCGCGCGCAAGTTCTACATCTTCGGCGTGGTGTTCTGGCCGCAGGATTTCATCTATCTCACCATCCTGCTGCTGATCTCGGCCTTCTCGTTGTTCCTGTTCACCGCCGTGGCCGGGCGGCTGTGGTGCGGCTACGCCTGCCCGCAAACGGTGTACACCGAGATCTTCCTGTGGATCGAGCGGCGCATCGAAGGCGACCATGTGGCACGGAAGCGCCTCGACGAAAAGGCGCTCACGCCGGCCAAGGTCGGCAAGAAGGCCTTGAAGCACGCGGTGTGGATCGCGGTCGCGCTGTGGACCGGCCTCACCTTCGTCGGTTATTTCACGCCGATCAAGGAGCTCCTGGCCAGCGCGATGCACTTCCAGACCGGCCCCTGGGAAACGTTCTGGATCCTGTTCTATGGTTTTGCCACCTACGGCAACGCTGGCTGGATGCGCGAGCAGGTCTGCCTTTACATGTGCCCCTACGCGCGCTTCCAGGGCGTGATGTTCGACCGCGACACGCTGCTCATCACCTACGACGAATCGCGCGGCGAACCGCGCGGCGCGCGCGGCAAGAAGGCCGACCCGAAGGCGCTGGGCCTGGGCGACTGCGTGGACTGCAACATCTGCGTGCAGGTGTGCCCCACCGGCATCGACATCCGCGACGGCCAGCAGTACGAGTGCATCGGCTGCGCCGCCTGCATCGACGGCTGCAACCAGGTGATGGACAAGATGGGTTATCCGCAGGGCCTGATCCGCTACGCCACGCAGAACGCGGTGGAAAAGCACTACGGCTGGGACCAGATGTTCAAGCGCGTGTTCCGGCCGCGCGTGCTGGTGTACACCGTGATCCTGTGGACCATCATCCTTGCGGCCACCCTGCACCTGATCCATCGCGTGCCGCTGAAGGTCGACGTGATCCGCGACCGCGGCGCGATGTCGCGCGAGGTGGCCGGCGGCCAGCTCGAGAACGTGTACCGGTTGCAGCTGATGAACACGCGCGAGATTCCCATGCAGGTGACCATCCGCGCGGAAGGCTTCGCGCCGCTCTCGGTGCACGGCGTGGCGCAGCCGCTGACCCTCGGCCCGGCAACCACGCGCATGCTGCCGCTCACGCTGCGCGCCGACCCGGCCCTGGCACAGAAGGGCTCGAACCGCATCACGTTTCATGTCATCGGGCACTTTGCCGATTCGGGCGACGTGTTCACTGTCAGCGAGAAGGCGGCGTTTTTCAGGCCGTAGCCCCTACCGAATGGAGCCTCCCATGGAGTCGATCACGCCGCCCATTGCAACCAGCGCGCCCTGGTACCGCCACCGCTGGCCGTGGTTTCTGATCTCCGGCCCGCTAATCGTGGCCATCGCCGGCTTCATCACCCTCGGCCTGGCTGCGCACAACACCGACGGCCTGGTGGCGGACGACTACTTCAAGCGCGGCAAGGAAATCAACGCCGACCTGACGCGCGACCTGGAGGCCGCGCGGCTCGGCCTTTCGGCCACGGTGGCGCTGGATCGTGCCGGCAAGCTCACGGTGCAGCTTCAGTCCCCGCATCCACTTCCCCACCTCAACGCCACCTTCGCACACGCCACGCAAAGCGGGCGCGACGTGCAGGCCAGGCTGTCGCTGGTCGCGCCGGGCACCTACGCCGCCGACCTGGCCGCGCTGCCGACGGGCAAGTGGCACGTGATCCTCACCGGCCCGGACCGCAAGTGGCGGCTGATGGGCACCGCGCGAAGCACGGACGGCACGCTCGCGCTGGCGCTCGCGCCGGCAACCCCCTGACGGAGGCCCCATGCTCAAGCTCGCGATGTGGATCCTGTGGCCCGCGTTCCTCGCTGCGGGTATCGGCGTGGGCATCGTCTTCACGCTGCTCGACCCGGACGAACTGGTGGTGCTGGGCAGCCACGTGCATGCGCCGCGCACGGCGGTGTACACGCTGGGCTTTTTCATCCTCTGGGCGATCTGCGCCTGCGCCTCCGCGATGAGCTGCTTCCTGGCGGTGGGCCTCAAGCCGGGCACACCGCCGGGCCCACAGGCGAGCGACCGGCACTAGCCTGCTCGCCGGTTGCCATTTGGCACAAATGCAGCACAACGGCGGCACACGTGCGCCACACACGCAAGCGCAGCCTGCTTTAGACTGGTCTGCGCCGGTATCTTCCGGCGGCTCCAGTGAGGATTGCCATGCCGCGCTTCCACCACGATCCCGACGGCACGCGATTGCCGGTCAAGCTCGACACCACCTCCAACGGCGAGTACGCGCCGATCCCGCTGGCCACCGAACACCGCCACGCCAACCACCTGGCGCTGGAGTGCGCGACGACACATGCCAAGCGCCTCGGCCTCACCCGGCGCGGTTTCATGGTCAGCGCCTGCGGGGTGGCCAATTCGCTGCTGGCGATGAACGCGGCATACGCGGCCGCCGGCCGCACCGGCGGCTTCTATGAGGTGAGCAAGTCCGCCGCGCTCGATCAGGTGGCCGCGCGCAGCGCTGTCGATGGCAACGAGTTCATCTTCGACGTGCAGGGCCACTTCGTGAACCCGACCGGGGCGTGGACCAAGCGCCTGCCTCCGGCCGCAAGGCCGCTCAGGATGCCCAAGACGCAGGCCTGCGGCCCGACCAAGGGCAGCGGCGAGCGCGATTACCTGCAATGCATCGGCCAGGAGGAGTTCATCAAGGATGTGTTTCTCGATTCCGACACCGACCTGATGGTGCTCTCCTTCGTGCCCTCCACGCGCCTGGATGAGCCGCTCACCATCGAGGAGGCCGCGGCGACGGCGAAGATCGTCGAGCGCCTGGAGGGATCGCATCGGCTCTACATCCACGGCCGCGTCAATCCCAACTCGCCGGGCGACCTGGACGCCATGGACGAATTGGCCCAGCGCCACAAGGTCGCCGCGTGGAAGACCTACACGCAGTGGGGGCCGGACGGCACGGGCTTCTACCTCGACGACGAGGTGGGTCTCAAGTTCATCGACAAGGCGGTGAAGTTGGGCGTGCGCAACATCGCCATCCACAAGGGCCTGCCGTTCGGCATGAAGTCCTACGAGCACTCCACCTGCGCGGACATCGGCCGTGTGGCGCGCCGCTATCCGAACGTCAACTTCCTGATCTACCACTCCGGTTACGTGCACGGCAAGCCGGAGGGCGCATACGACGACAAGCGCACCGACGGCATCGACGCGCTGTGCACCAGCCTCCTCCAGAACGGCGTGGCGCCGAACACCAACGTGTTTGCCGAACTCGGCTCCACCTGGCGGCTCCTGATGCGCGATCCCGACTCCGCGGCACACGCGCTGGGCAAGTTGTTCAAGTACTGCGGCGCCAACAACGTGCTGTGGGGCACGGATTCGATCTGGTACGGTTCGCCGCAGGACCAGATCCAGGCGTTCCGCACCTTCCAGATTTCCGCCGCGCTGCGCGACAAGCACGGCTACCCGGAAATGACGCCGGCACTGCGCGCCAAGGTGTTCGGGCTCAACGCGCTCAAGATGTACCCGGTGCCCGATGACATCCTGAAAAAGCACCTCAAGGCCGACCGCGTGGCGAAGGACCGCGACAACTACCGCAACGCGCCGGACCCGGCCTTCGTCACCTATGGGCCACGGACGCGGCGGGAATTTCTCAATCTCAAGCAGTGGGAGGCGTGAGCGACGCCCTCATCGCTGCGAGCAGGAGGTCGCAGGGCAAACTCTAGTACTGGTGCGGCGTTTGGGGCATTTTCGGCCGGAGACGCTTGCCCATATTGGACTTTGGCATAAGAGTTGAATGGGTTCGTATTACTGACCGCTTTCATCAACGGTCCCCATTCACTGTCATTCCTGCGTAAGCGGGAATCCATTTTCCGTCGGCAATAAGTGGATTCCCGCTCATTGCCACCCGAATAGGTGGTTCGCGGGAATGACAGTCCGAGAAGCGAGGCGATGGCCGGCCTCTACCGATTCAACCGTTCGTCGAGCCACTCCACCCAATGCCGGATCGGCACCTTGGAGCTGGCGTTGAGTCCGCCCTCAATGTGCGCGAGGCAGCCGATGTTGGCCGTCGCCACGCCTTCCGGCTGGCCGCTTTCGAGCGCGGCGACCTTGTTCTTCAGAAGTTGCCCCGAGAGCTCCGGTTGCAGGATCGAATACGTTCCGGCGGAGCCGCAGCACAGATGCCCGTCGGGGACCGGCGTGAGGTCAAAGCCCGCAGCGGTGAGCAGTTCCTCCACCACGCCGCGAATCTTCAAGCCGTGCTGCAGGCTGCACGGCGAATGAAACGCGATGCGCTTGCCGCCGGTTGGCGCCGTGGCGAGCAGGCGGTGCAGTGCCTCGCGCTCGCGTGCGACGGCGGTGCTCGCATCGCAGAACAACTCCGACACGCGCTTCGCCTTCTCCGCATACGCAACGTCATTGCGCAGCACATGCCCGTAGTCCGCCACCATCGTGCCGCAACCGGAGGCGGTGACAACGATCGCTTCTGCGCCCGCATCGATGTGCGGCCACCAGGCGTCGATGTTTTTCCGGATCGCAGCGTGGCTTGCGGCATGGTCATTCAAGTGGTGTGCCAGCGCGCCGCAGCAGCCGGCCTCGAGGGACGTCACCACCGAGACGCCCAGGCGATCGAGCACGCGTGCGATGGCGGCATTGATCGACGGCGCCATCGCCGGCTGCACGCAACCCTCCAGCATCAGCACATGGCGCGCGTGGCGGAGTGAAGGCTGGGTGCCTGCGGCACGCTCGGCGGGAATCTTGGCTTTCAACGCGGCGGGCAGCAGCGGCCTGAACGCACGGCCGACGGTGAGGCCTGCGGAAAAAAGCGTCGGGCTCGACAGTGTGCGTTTGAGCAGGCCGCGCTGCAGGGAGGCTCCCAGCCCGCGCCCGACCTTGGTTTCCACCACGCTGCGGCCGATGTCCGCCAGCCGCCCGTATTGCACGCCCGAGGGGCAGGTGCTTTCGCAGGCGCGGCAGGTCAGGCAGCGGTCGAGGTGGAACTGCGTCTTCTCCGTGACCGCGGCGCCTTCGAGCACCTGCTTCATCAGGTAGATGCGGCCGCGCGGGCTGTCCAATTCATCGCCGGTCAGCTGGTAGGTGGGGCAGGTGGCGAGGCAGAAGCCGCAGTGCACGCACTTGCGCAGGATGGCATCGGCCTCTTGCCCATCGGGCGTGTCCTTGATCCAGTCGGCGAGGTTGGTTTGCATTGTTTTGGGGACTGGGGGCTGGGGGTCGGGGGCTGGGGGCTGGGGAAAGGCGTCGATTGACTAGAAGCTGTCCATGCGGCCGCGGTTGAGGACGTCTTTCGGATCGAAGGCGTTCTTGAGGTTGCGGTGGATGCGCGCGAGCACCGGGTCGAGCGGATGGAACACGCCCGCCGATTTGTCGCCGCCGCGGAACATCGTGACGTGCCCTCCCACTCCGGCCACGCGCTGACGCAGGGCGGCGGCATCCTGCGCGCCGGTGATCCAGCGCAGGGCGCCGCCCCATTCGATCAGTGTGGGCGCCGCCCCTTCCAGCGGTGGCGTGGTGGACGGTACCGAGAGGCGCCACAACGGCGCAGCGGTCGAAAAGAACGGCGCACGCTGGTCGCGCAATTCCAGCCAGTACTTTGCGGCGTCCGCCACCAGGTCGCCGCCCAGCTTGCCGCGCGCCGCCGCCACACCGGCCCTGGCGCCGGACAATCGCACGCGCGCAATGCCGTCCTGCCAGGAGGTTGCGGACAGTGGCAGCGGCTGGCCGGCCCACTCATTGAAGCGGCGGATGGCGGTGGCCTCGTCCATCTCGAACTGCAGGGTGATCTCCTCCGCCTGTTGCGGCAGCACCTTGAACGAGAGGTCGAGCAACACGCCCAGCGTGCCCATGGCGCCGCACATCAGGCGCGACACGTCGTAGCCGGCCACGTTCTTGATCACGCGCCCGCCAAAGGACAGGTCCTCGCCCTGGCCGCTGACGATGCGCGCGCCGAGCACAAAATCACGCACCGCACCGGTGTACGGCCGCCGCGGACCGGACAGGCCCGTGGCCACCGTGCCGCCGATGGTGGCGCCGCCGCCGAAGTGCGGCGGCTCGAACGGCAGCATCTGGTGTTCCGCGCGCAGCGCCGCTTCCACGTCCGCAAGCGGCGTACCCGCACGCACCGTCAGCACCAGTTCGCGCGGCTCGTAATCGATGATGCCGCGGTGGGCGGAGACCTCCAGCGTCTCCCCCTGCACCGCGCCGCCGTAAAACGCCTTGCTCCCCCCGCCCAGGATGGCCAGCGGCGTTCCCGCCGCTGCGGCAGCGCGGATGCGTTCAGCGATGGAGAGGGATGTGTCCGTCATTGCCTTAGGACTTCCTCTCCGCCGATGAACGCCGATGTTGCGCCGATGGACGCCGATGAAAAACACAATCCAATGGCGGGTTCAATTCGAGGCAACGAAAAAGTTCCACCGTCGC
>JAEUMZ010000150.1 GCA_016790765.1 Betaproteobacteria bacterium | reverse complement strand
TTGAGATCGCCTTGAACCGCGCCGTCGCGATCAATGGTCCTGTGACCGTGGAGCCGCGCAGCGAGTCGCTGCATCGCCTGTTCTTCACCTTTACCGAACCGATCACCCAAATCGGCGGCATCACGCTGCGCGACCAGGACTCGAACCCGATCGGCCATGCCACATACCAAGTGCAGCCGGATCCCAGGGTGGTGCGCCTGACGTTGAGCGACATCCCGGATGCGAGTCGCGTCCGGATCACCTTGGTCGATGTCAATGGGACGCAAGACTTCAGCGTGTCAATGGGCTTCCTCATCGGCGATGTGACCAGCAACGGCAGCGTGACCGCGGCCGACCAACTGGTGACCCGCGCCCGGACCGGCCCCGTCACCAGCCACAACTTCCGCTCGGACGTGAACCTGAACGGCAGCGTCGATTCGATCGATCGCACTATCGTTCGCGTGCGGTCGGGCCGCCGGTTGCCGTAGGCGGCGTTGCGCAGAATGACGGGCGGCCTGCCGCAAGAACTGCAGGCCGCCCCGCCGTACGCACGCAGAAGTTGCATACTGTGCACCCATCTGCCCGGGAGCCTTCATGCACGCCATCGAATACCGCATCACCACCGAGTACATCGAACTCAACCAGCTCTTGAAAATCTGCGGGCTGGCGGCCAGCGGGGGGGCCGGCGGGGCACTGGTGGCCGAGGGCAACGTGCAGGTCGATGGGCAGCCGGAGTCGAGGAAGCGCTGCAAGATCCGCCCCGGACAGGTAGTGCAACTGGGCAGCCAGCGCATCACGGTCCTGGCGGCGGACGCGGCAGAAGTTGCGGCCAAGGCCGAAGCGCGCATTGCCCGGGCGCGTGAGAAAGCCGCGGCCAAACCTGCCGCGAAACTGGCACCGCCGTCGTCGCCCTGGCAGCCCAAGCCGCGCGGCAAGCAGCGCGCCAAGCCGGGCGCGAAACCCGGCCCCAAAACAGGACCCAAGCCCGGCCCAAAACCAGGCCCTAAACCCGGCGCAAAACCCGGTGCACGGCGGCGCCGTCCCACGTCTTCCGGGCCCGCCGGCGGCCGTTGAAAGGACGCCCGATGCGACACCTGCTCACCCTCTGCCTCGTCCTCACCGGCCTCATTCACTTGTTGCCCGTGCCCGGCGTGATGGGCGCGGACGCGCTCAAGTCGCTGTATGGCGTGGACCTTGGCTCTGCGGACCTCATGCTGTTGATGCGCCACCGCGCGGTGCTGTTCGGTTTGCTGGGGTCGTTCCTCCTGTTCGCCGCGTGGCGCCGCGCATGGATTCCGGTCGCGCTGGTGGCCGGCTGGATCAGCGTGGTGAGCTTCCTGGTGCTGGAGGCGATGGGCGGCCCGCACGGTGCCGCCATCCAGCGCGTGGTGATGGCGGATTGGGTGGCGCTGGCGGCACTGTGCGTGGCGACGGTGATCCGCTGGCGGCTGGGGAACCCAGATCCTTGAACTCGGGCGCGCGAAGTCGTCCAAGCGGTGGATTGGAACGGCAGAACATCTTGGAACACAGAGGGCACGGAGAAAGGGCAAAAACAGAGAACGCCGAGAAGGTCTCGGTCATTGCCGTGCATAAAGAGATGTGTCGCTTTTCGATCGAAGGTCAACGCCGGTTGAAGCATCGATGACCATCGGACCGCAAGAAACAGCTCGATTTCCTCGGTGTCCTCTGCCTCTTCCTTTCCTCTGTGCCCTCTGTGGTCCAAGATTTTTTCGTCCGCCGATTCAACGCCAACCCCCAGCACCGGCGCGCCGATCAGGCCGTTATTGCCCCAGAAACCGCACCCGTGCTTGGGTTTGGCCATTGAGTCGAGGGAATCTGGCACCGTCTGCTAGACTCGACGCGTCGTCTTTCCTGCAGTCGCACCGACCCGATGAGCGAACTTGCCGATGCCCTTGAAACGCTGGACCGCAAGGCCGGCAAGGAACTCGACCAGGCCTTCGCGGCCAACTATCCGGACTTGAAGCGCATCGCGCATTCGCGCATTTCGCGCAGCGGCCTCTCCGGCCAGATGCAGACCACCGCACTGGTGCACGATTGCTACGTGAAGCTGGCCGACGGCCACGCCAAGCAGTTCGACAACCGGTTGCAGTTCCTCGCCTATGCCTCGCGCACGGTGCGCTCCATCGTGCTCGATTCGATCCGCGAGGAGCGCGCGCAGCGGCGCGGCGGCGGGCACGACATCGTGACGCTCAACACCAATATCGATGCCGCCCTCCCCGGCCAGCTCGACGCGGAAACCGTGAACACGGCGCTCGAATCGCTGGAAAAAATCGACCCCGCGCTGGCGCGCCTGACCGAGATGCGCTTTTTCGCCGGCCTCACGGCCGAGGAAATCGCCGAGGCCCTGGGAACGTCCTTGCGCACAGTGCAACGCGAATGGGCCAAGGCGCGTGCGCTGCTGCTGACGCTGATCGAAAACTGATCCCGCCCGTGGCGGGGTTGGCGTACCGTTTCCGTTCTCCTCCATCATGCACATGGACCGCGATACCTGGCTCAAGGTTGAGCCGCTGTTCAGCACCGCGCTGAGCCTCGACGGTGCGGCGCGTGCGGCGTGGCTTTCCGAGGTTGAAACGCGCGAGCCGGCCTTGTTCCCGGTGTTGAAGCGCCTGGTGGACACGCACGACCGCGCCGAGCGCAATGCGGAACTGGAGACCGTTCCGAAGCTGGCAGACGCGCCACCGGCGGTGAGCCCGTTCCACCCCGGCCAGCGCGTCGGTGCGTTCCGCCTGGTGAGCCTCCTGGGCCGCGGCGGCATGGGCGAGGTCTGGCGCGCGCGGCAGGCCGACGGCGGCGTGGAGCGCGAGGTGGCGCTCAAGCTGCCCGTCAATGCCGCGCACGGTGCCGCAGCGGCCGAGCGGTTCCGCCGCGAAAAAAACATCCTCGCCTCGCTCAACCATCCGCGCATCGCGCACCTGATCGACGCCGGCGTGAGCGAGGACGCGGACTCGCGCGGGCAGCCGTGGCTGGCGATGGAGTTGGTGGAGGGCGCGGCACTCGGAGATTTCCTCAAGGCCCGCACACACTCGCTCGCCGCACGGCTCGCGCTGTTCCGGCAGATCCTCGAGGCCGTGGCGCACGCGCACCGCCACCTGGTGGTGCACCGCGACTTGAAGCCGGCCAACATCCTGGTCGATGCGCAGGGACAGGTGAAGCTGCTCGATTTCGGCATCGCCAAACTGGTGGAGGACGACACGCGCGCGGCCGACGCCACCGAGCTCACGCGCCTCGGCGGCCGCGCGATGACGCTGCGCTACTGCGCGCCCGAGCAGGTGGCCGGCGGCGCGATCAGCACGGCGACGGACATCTACGCGCTGGGCGTGATCCTGTTCGAGATGCTCACCGGCGCCTCACCCTACCGCGCAGTGCGCGACGGGCGCGGCCTCACTGAACTTGCGATCACCACCGAGGACGTCGCGCGGCCCTCGTCAGTGGCACCCGACCCCGCGCTGGCCGGCGACCTCGACGCGATCGTGTTGAAAGCCCTGCGGCGCGATCCGGCAGAGCGGTATGCCACCGTGGAAGCCTTTGCCGCCGACCTCGATGCCCACGCGGCGCATCGCCCGGTGGCCGCGCGTGAGGGCACGCGGCGCTATCTGCTGGGCCGTTTCGTGGCGCGCCACAAATGGCCGATCGCGGCGGGCGTGGCAGTGGTGGTGGCGCTGGGTGCCGGGCTCGGTGTGGCCGAATCGCAGCGCCGCCAGGCGGTGGCCGAGAAGGCGCGCGCGGAGCAGCACTTCGCCTCGGTGCGCGAGCTGGCGAACAAGTTCGTCTTCGACATCCACAATGAAATCGCCGTCTTGCCGGGCTCGCTCAAGGCGCGCGAAAAGCTGGTGGTCACGGCGCTCGATTACCTGGACAAGCTGGCCGCCGAGTCCGAGGACGATGCCGCGCTGACCCTGGAACTGGCGCGCGCCTACCGGCAGGTCGCGTTGATCCAGGGGGGCACCGGCTTTGGCAACACTGGGCAATCGCGCACCGCGGTGGCGAACATGGAGCGCAGCGACGCCTTGTTTGTGCGCGCAACGGCGCTGGCCGCCGGCGGCACGGAAACCGGGCGGCAGCACCGCGACCTGCTGCGCGATCTGGCGCGCATCCACGCCACAGACGGCAATGCGCGCTGGGTGCCGGTGTACGACCGCGCGATCGCGCTGGCCCGCGAACTTGCGCAGCGGCCGGAGGCCACTCTCGCCGACCGGTATTCGCCCCTGCTGTGGCGCGTGGATCATGCGCACATCGCGGCGCGCCTTGGCCGCGCAAGCCCGCAACAGGTCGAGGACGCCACCGCGGCCCTGCTGGAATTGCGCGCGCTGGCCGCGAAGCATCCGCAGGATGACGAACTGGCCGGAAACCTGATCATCGCGCTGACGGCCGCCGGCGACATCCACTCCAGGGCCGCCACGACGCCCGAGGCACGCAACGCCGCGATCACGCACTACGAACAGGCGTTGGCACAGGCCGAACGCATCGGCACCGCGTTTCGTTCGACGCCCCGGTTCTCCGGGATCGAAATCGACATTCATCACCGCCTTGCGGAAGCCCTGGCGGCCGCGGGCCGGATCGACGATGCCGCACGCACGACCGCGCGCGGCGTCGCGCTGGCGGATGCGAACCTGGCGCGGGACCCGCTCGATGCCACGGCGCGCGTCGATCGCATTCGCCTCTCGGTGCGCGAAGGCGAGATCGAATGGAAGCGCGCCAACCCGGGCGCCGCCGTCCGCGCAGCGCGGCAAGGGTTGGCCCTGTATGCGGGCCTGCCCCCTCAGTCGCGCGGCGTCATGGAAAACCGCTCCTTGCAGGCGGAGTTGCACCTGATCGCAGCGCAATCCCTGTTCGGCGCCAACCCGCCCTCGGCGGAGGCATCGAAACAAGCTTGCCAGCACGTGCGCGGCGCGGATGATTTCGTCCGCGAGATCCTGCGCCTCAAGCTCGTCGATGGCACGGACCCGCACGTGGCCGTGCATGCGCAACTGGTGCAACGATGCGGCCTGGCGCCGGTGGACACGGCCAAGGCGCCTTGAGCCGGAGGGCTGCGTCGCTTTCATTTCGCACTGGGCGGAAGATCAAACCGACAAACCCTAGGGCGGGCGCGGCGAATCAGCCACTTTTGGCCTGGGTGCCGCGCCAGTACTTGAGTTTTGTCATTAACTCTGGCTGTCCCTTCACGTTTCTGCCTTTCGGAACCGTGCGCCCTTGGCGGGGAAGCGCTCCCAGTGGCGTTCTGTCGTTAGGCCTCCTTGAAACGCGCGGTCGTACCGGGCGTGGGGCCGATTGGAGAATGCCATGCCTAGCTGCCCCGTCCGGTCACACTGCCCTGCCCGCTTGTTACGCACCGCTGCGTGCGTCCTGGCCGCCGCCCTTTTGCTCACTGCGAACCGCGCGATGGCCGCACCGCCCTCCACCCTCCACTACCAAGGCGTGCTGACGCAATCCGGCGCGCCGGTCACCGGCAACCACATCCTCACCTTCCGCCTTTACGCCGCGGCGACGGGCGGTGCGGCGCTGTGGTCCGAAACGCAGTTCGGCGTGCAGGTGAGCAACGGGCTGTTCAACGTGCAACTGGGCAGCGCCACGCCCTTCGGCCTGCCGTTCGACCAGCCGTACTTCCTTTCGGTGCAGTTCAACAGCGATGCGGAAATGGCGCCGCGCCAGCCGCTGGCCGCCTCACCCTATGCCCTGCGTGCCACAAGCGCGGAACAACTCTCGGCCACCGCCACCGTCGGCACCGCACAGTTGACCGGCACGCTGGGTCCCGCGCAGTTCGGCGCAACACAGCTGTTGCCGGTGAGCGCATGCTCGAGCGGTCAGGTGCCGCAGTGGAACGGCAGCGCGTGGGCGTGTGCGGCGCCGCAGGCGGGGCCGCAGGGACCGGCCGGCCCCGCTGGGCCCACGGGGCCCACCGGCGCCACGGGTGCCACTGGCGCGCCGGGCCCTGCCGGGCCTACGGGAGCGATAGGCCCAGCCGGCCCCGCAGGCGCACCGGGTGTCGACGGCAGCACAGTGCTCTCAGGCATCGGCGCGCCGTCCAACACGCTCGGCGTCGATGGCGATTTCTATTTGGACTTCAACGGCTACGTGATGTTTGGCCCCAAGACCGGTGGCCAATGGTTGAACGGCGCGTCGCTGGTGGGCCCCATCGGCCCGCAAGGCTTGCCGGGTGCACCGGGCAGCCAGGGCGCCACGGGGCCGGCAGGCCCGACCGGATTGACCGGCACTCCCGGTGCCACGGGACCGCAGGGGCCGCAAGGTCCTGCGGGCATGAATGGCGCGCCAGGTCCAGCGGGGCCTGCCGGTCCTGCCGGCGCCACCGGCCCGCAAGGCCCGGCAGGGCCCAACGATGTCACCGGCAACCTCACGCTCGTACCCTCATCCGCCAACGCGGGCAACGTGCTGAAGAACGGCGAATTGTTCCTGCACAGTTTTGGCAGCGTCAATTTTTTCGCCGGCAGCGCAGCGGGAAACTTGAGTCTTTCGGGATCCAGCAATACCGGCGTGGGAAGTGCGGCGTTGAACGCGCTGACCACCGGCAGCAACAACACTGCGTTGGGCAAGTACGCGCTCATCGCCAACAGCAGCGGCAGTTTCAACACTGCCATCGGTGCGCAAGCCATGCTGGCACACACGTTTGGCCAAGGCAACACCGCGGTCGGCTTTGGCGTGTTGTCCGCCAACACCCTTGGCAGCAACAACAACGCCTTCGGTTTGCAGGCGCTTTCAAGCAATGCTTCGGGCACGGACAACAACGCCTTCGGCAATGGCGCGCTGGCCACAAACAACGGCGTGCGCAATGTCGCGATGGGCAACGATGCGCTGTTTGCCAATACCACCGGCAACGACAACATCGCCATCGGGTATCAAGCGGGCTCGGCGCTCACCACGGGCCACTTCAACATCGCCATCGGCAACGGTGGCGTGGCGGGCGAATCGGCCACGATCCGGCTCGGCAACGCGCTCACGCACACGCGCGCCTTCGTGGCCGGCGTGCGCGGCGTGACGCCCGGTGCCATGGACGCGCTGCCGGTGGTGATCGACAGCAACGGGCAACTCGGCACTGCCGCAGCGGCGGGAGGCACGGGCACGGTGACCAGCATCGCCACGGGTGACGGGCTGACCGGCGGGCCGATCACGACCACCGGCTCCATCGGCCTGGCCGCCACGCAGCTCTTGCCCACCACTGCGTGCGCCAACGACCGCGTGCCCAAATGGAGTGGCACCGGATGGACTTGCGGGACGGACGCCGTCGGATTGCAGTTCCTCAACTTCGGACCCGGCATGTTGCCCGGATCGATGCCCGGCTTTTATGCCGACGGCGACACCATCGGCCTCACTGCACGCCAGCTGCTGCCCACCACCGCGTGTGCAACGAATCAGATCCCAAAGTGGAACGGCACGGCGTGGGCCTGTGCCAACGAATCCGCTTCGGGAGGCACGGTGACCAGCATCACAGCGGGTACCGGATTGACGGGCGGCACCATCACCAGCAGCGGCACTCTGGCGATCGACCCTGCGGCATCCGTGCTGTCCAGCAACTACGCGAAGCTTGGCGGCAACACTCTGGGTGGCGAGGCGATCCTCGGCAGCACGGACAATGCGGTGCAATTGCTGGTCAATGGGGTGCGGGTGCTGCGCATCACACCCGGCACCACGACGCCGAGCGTGGCCATCGGGAGTGCGCAGCCATTCTTTGATCTTTTAACGGATGGTGCGACCGTCTCTGGTGGGCGCCAAAACAGCACCGATGTATTCGGCACTGTCGCGGGTGGATTAATGAACGCGGCAGGAAATCGCGCGGCCGTGGGTGGCGGCGCAAGCAACCTCGCAACCGGAAACTTTGCGGCAATCGCCGGCGGCACGGACAATTCCGCCACCGGCCAGCATGCGGCGGTTGCCGGTGGCTTTTTCAACCGCGCCACCGCCAACTACGCGAGCATAGCGGGTGGAAACTCGAATCAGGCATCGGCTACCCACTCGACGATTGGGGGCGGCAATGGTCACGAGGCATCCGGGACCGGTGCAGTTGTGGGCGGTGGCCTGTCCAACATTGCCTTTGCCAATGAATCCACCGTTGCCGGCGGATCGCTGAATGTTGCGACCGGAACGTGGTCCACCATACCAGGTGGCCACCGCAATCAGGCGTCCGGCCAATTCAGCTTCGCCGCCGGCCGCCGCGCCAAGGCCCTCAACAACGGCTGCTTCGCCTGGGCCGATGCCACCGACGCCGACTTTCCCTGCAACATCGACAACGCCATGGGCGTGCGCGCCTCGGGCGGGATTTTCCTGCGCACCAGCGCGGACATTTCCACCGGCTGCAACCTGGGTGGCGGCAGCGGCACGTTTTCCTGCACCAGCTCGCGCGAGACCAAGACCGATTTCACGCCGCTCAATGCGCTCGACGTGTTGCAGCGCGTGATGTCGCTGCCGATGACGCAGTGGCGCTACAAGGGCGAGCAGGCCACCACACGTCACGTCGGCCCGATGGCCGAGGATTTCCGCGCCGCGTTCGGATTGGGCGAGGACAGCAAGTCGATCGGCGTGCTCGATGCCTCGGGCGTGGCCTTGACGGCCATCCAGGGACTGCATCAATTGATCGAACAGAAGGACGCGCGCATCGACAAGCTCACGCGCGAACTGGCGGCGATCAAGAGGAAGCTGGGGATGGACGATTGATGTTTGCCGCAGCCCAATCAATCCTGCGTCATCCGTGCGCGGCACCGGCGTTCGCCGTGGCGGCAATGGCCGGTCTGGCCGCACATGCCGCCACGTTGACCCATGCCTTTTCGCGCAAGGCGCATGGCACGAACGTGCACCAGATCGCTGTCGACCTCACGCAATCCATTGGCGGCGCGCTCACGGTGGAATCGCGCGCCATCGGCACGGGCCACCAGATCGTGTTCTGGTTCGATGCGCCGGTGACCACCTTTGGCACGCCCAGCGCCACCGACGCATCCGGCGTGCCGGTGGGCAGCGCATCCGCGCAGGCCGGCACCAACGACAGTGTCGTGGTGACCTTGACCGGTGTGCCGGACAACAAGCGCGTCCGTCTCGCGCTGCCCGCCGTCAACGGCATGGCTGATGCGGTGGTGGCGCTCGGCTTCTTGGTAGGCGACGCGAACAACTCGCGAACCGTTTCTGCCGCCGATCTCACCGTGTTGAAATCGAACGCAGGAAGCCGCGTCGATGCGTCGAACGCCCGATTCGATTTCAATGCCTCCGGGATGGTCACCGCCGCCGACATCGCCGCAGTGAAGTCGCGCGCGCCGCGCGCGCTGCCGGAAGTCAATGTGCAGGGCGGCGGTTTGAACGTCGCCAAGTCCGGCACCGGCACCGGAACCGTGACCAGCAATCCACCGGGAATCCAATGCGGCGCGGATTGCACCGCCGCCTTTTCGCCAGCCACCGTGGTCACGCTGACGGCCACCTCCAGCGCAGGTTCGGCGTTCACACGCTGGGGTGGTGCCTGTGCCGGGACCTCCACCAACGTGTGCACCGTGACCATGAACGCCGCCAAATCGGTCACGGCCACCTTCATGGGCAGCGAGTTCATACAGGCCGATTCCAACCCATTGCGCCTGACCGTTGTGTCCGATGCCGCACGCGCCGTCACGCAGGCGATCCCGCTCTCTGGCGGCATGGTCAGCGCCACCGGCGCGGACGGCACCGTGTACACGCTCGACATCCCGGCCGATGCGTTGAGCGAGCCCACGGAAATCAGCATGACGCCGGTGGCGAGCCTTGCCACGCCCGGACTGTCCACGGAAGCCGCATACGGCGTCGAGCTGGGCCCCGCCGGCGCATCGTTCCACAACTTCGTCACCCTGAGCATCACCCCGCCGCCCGGGGCGAATGTGCCGATCACGCGGCAATTGCCGATCGGCTGGAGCGGTACGCAGAACGATGTCTCGCTCGCAGTCATCGACCCCACACCCTCTGCCGTCAAGCTGAAGTTGATGCACTTCAGCGGCTATGCGCTGTTGCTGGCCACCACGGGTATCAACGCCACGATTGAACCCTTGAGACATCGCTTGGGCGGCACGGCGGAGGCAAGGATCGAGAGCCTGATCGCCGAGCGTTTGGCGGAGGAGCGCTACAAGCAACAGATCGGGGCGTACTCGGACGGCGTCTCGGTGGTCAATGACTTGCTCAGGGAATACGATGAACAAGTGGTGCAGCCGCGCGTCGCCGCAGCAGGGTCGAGTTGCGCGGCGGGCCGGCTGGCGCTGCAAACCGTGACGACGCTCGAACGGCTGAAGCAGTCGCTGGGGGTCGACACCGGGACCCTCAACGCGACCCTTCTGGGAGTGCAGTTGGCCGCGACCGAGGCCTGCACGCGCGAGGAGTACGCGTTGTGCCGGGACGAGCACATCATCACGCGCATCCTTCCCCACTACCAGCGGGTGAAGCACGAGGCGCAACGGCTCGGGTTCGCAGGAGACGGAACCACGCCAGATCCGTCCTGGGTGCAGGACGCCGAAGCCGCCGTGGCCAAGTGCCTCAATTTCGAAATGCTGGTGAATTCGCGGCTCACCTTCAACGGCGGTGCCAGCGTGGACCAGCACACGGTCACCGAATCGGTGGAGTCGCGGGTCAAGCTCACATTCAATCTCGGCCTCGCCATGTTCGGCCCCGGCTACGTGTCCATCAGCATGGGCGGCGGCGACCCGCTGGTTTCGACGGCTTACAACGTGTACTACCCGCACCAGTGCGCCTCGGTGTCGGACGTGCAACGCATTGGCGCCACGATGATGGGTTCGCTTGGGTTCACGGCCAACGAAGGCGGCGTTGCGCAACGCGCCACCGTGAAGGATTTCTTTTTCACCCCGGCGGTGGTGCCCAATGGCGCGGGGTCGGGTTACAGCCGGACTCTGCTGAGGATCAAGGACTCCGGTTGCGAGGGCCCTGCGAACACAACGCAGCAGAACGAAAACTGGGTCGTCTTCGGCTTCCCGACCTTTGCCGCTCCGTACAACGATCCCGTCTTGGGCCTGGCCATCCGCAATTGGCGCATTGTGGGGGGCGACATCATGGCCACCAGGGATTTCAACACGCAGGAAACGACCGACTTCGGCGATGTGGCCACGGTCACGAACATGGTGTTGTTCCATAAGCCGCTGCCGTGAACGCAAAACTCAAGCACTGGTGCGGTTCCCAGGCACGAATGGTCCCAAATGCCACGCCAATCCTCGACATTGACATGGAGAAATGCAACATGCCGAAATCCTCCCCCAAGACTGCAACGCGCTCGCCATTGCTGCATCTGGCGGTATGGCTGCTGATGGCCGGCCTCGTGGCCGGTGCGTTGCGCGCGTTTGCCGCAGTGCCTTCCACGATCCACTACCAAGGCGTGCTGACCAGCGCCGGCACTCCAGTCAACGGATCGCACACCTTCACCTTCCGGCTCTACGATGCGCCCACCGGCGGCGCGCCGGTGTGGAGCGAAACGCAATCCGGCGTAGCCGTTGCGGGTGGCCTGTTCAATGTGCAGCTGGGAAGTGTCACGCCGTTTGGCATGGCGTTCGACCAGCCCTATTTTCTGTCCGTACAATTCAACGCCGATGCGGAAATGGGCCGCCAGCCGCTCGCATCCTCGCCGTACGCGCTTCGTGCTGCGACAGCGGATGCGATCGGCTCCGGCTCGCTCACCTTGAGCGGCAACCTCGATTTGCCTGCCTCGACACCAACCAGCGGCAACATCATCAAGGGTGGCGCGCTGTTCATGCACAACACCGGCTTCGAAAGCGTGTATCTGGGCACCAATGCCGGCAAGCTCACATCGACGGCGGGCAGCAATACCGGTTTGGGTGTGAACGCGCTGGGCTTTGGTGCCGGCGGCTTGCTCAATACGGCCATTGGCAATGCCGCGCTGTATCGCGCCGAGAACGGCGGTTTCAACACGGCCGTGGGCGTCGCCGCCTTGTTGCAGAACACCGACGGCAGCAACAATACGGCGATCGGTGCCAATGCGCTTGCGCAGGCCAGCACGGGCAGCAACAACATCGCTATCGGCAACGGTGCGGGCGGCAACATCACGGCAGGGAACAACAACATATCAATCGGCAATGCCGGCGATGCCATGGATACCGGCACCCTGCGCATTGGTGAGGCCAGCCTCCTCCGCGCGTTCGTGGGCGGCATCCACGGTGTGACACCACCGGCCAGCGATGTCCGGCCGGTCGTCGTCAACAGCTTAGGGCAACTGGGCACAGGTACGGCGGGTGGCGGCGGCACGGTGACCAGCATATCCACCGGCAGCGGTCTGACCGGCGGCCCGATCACCGCCAGCGGGACCATTGGTCTGGCCGCAACGCAGCTCCTGCCGCCTACCGCGTGTGCGGCGAGCCAGATCCCGAAGTGGAGTGGGTCGGCCTGGACTTGCGCTGCGGATAGCGCGGGCACAGTGACCAGCATTGCCGCAGGGGACGGTCTTTCCGGCGGCGTCATTACCTCGTCCGGCGTATTGAACCTCGACTATCTGGCGGTTGCGAGTGGATTGGCGTCGACCTTTGTGACGATCAACGGAAATCCGTTTCCGAGCCCCGCACGCATCGGCAGCACCAACGACGTGCCGCTGCAATTGATTGCCAATGGCGCGCGCGTGGCGTACTTCGAGACCACGGCCAACAGCCCCAACATCGCACTCGGGCATCCACAGAACGTTGCCGGCGGCGCCGGCGTCGTAGGTGCGACCGTTTCCGGCGGCGGAAATGCCGGGACGGCGAATGCGGCCACCAGTTTCTTCGCCACCGTGGGCGGCGGGGAACGCAATACCGCCTCCGGCGATCGTGCGGTGGTCTCGGGGGGGCTTTTCAATGTCGCCACAGGCATTCGCGCAACGATCGCCGGCGGCGAGGAGAATCAGGCCTCGGGAGGCCGTGCAAGCATTTCCGGCGGATACCTGAATACGGCTGCGGGGTTCAATGCGGCCGTCGGCGGTGGCACGCAAAATGACGCCGGTGGCTTTGCCGCGACCGTTGCCGGCGGCTTGAACAACAACGCGGTCGTCGGCGACTATCAATCGATCGGCGGTGGCCGCAACAATACGGCGAGCAACACGGATGCCGCCATCGGCGGCGGATCCGGCAACACGGCCAACGGCGCTGCTGCGTTTGTTGGGGGTGGAAGCACCAATGTGGCGAGCGGCAGTTCCGGCGTCGTTGCGGGCGGCAACAGCAACAATGTGAGTGGCGCCGCAAGCGCCATTGGCGGCGGGCAATTCAATTCCGCAGGCGGGTTCTTTTCAACAGTTCCCGGCGGACAAAACAACACTGCCAACGGCGACTACGCCTTCGCCGCCGGACGCCGCGCCAAGGCCAACGCCACTGGCAGCTTCTTGTTTGCCGACAGTACCGACGCCGATTTCACAGGCACCGTCGCCAATGCGTTCGCCGTGCGCGCCACCGGCGGCACCTACTTCTATTCCAACGCTGCTTTCACCACCGGCTGCTCCATCGTGGCCGGCGGCGGCGCGTGGAGCTGCACCAGCGCGCGCGAGACCAAGCGCGATTTCGTGGCGCTCGATGGCCTGGACATCCTCGCGCGCGTCGCCGCGCTGCCGATGACCAGTTGGCGCTACAAGAGCGAGGAATCGAAAGCACGCCACATCGGCCCGATGGCCGAGGACTTCCGCGCCGCGTTCGGGTTGGGCGACAGCGACAAGTCGATCAACGTGTTCGATGCCTCGGGCGTCGCCTTGGCCGCGATCCAGGGGCTCCACAGATTGGTCAAGGACAAGGACGCCGAGATCGCCGCGCTGAAGCGCGACCTCGCCGCCATCAAAAACAAACTCGGATTGGAGTAAGCCATGCGCCCACAACGCCTTGCAGTCTTCTCGTGTGCGATGGTGTTCAGTTCCGCCGCGCTTGCGCAGGCCACGCTGACCGCCAGCGCCCTCAACAACGGCACGGGCACCTCCAGCGCCAACGGCGTGACCCTGGTGGCCTCGGTGGGCCATGCGATCGCGCACGGTACCAGCGGCGCGGGCAGCGTGACCTTGAACGGCGGCCTGATGCCCATCGTCCTGGCTGCATCCGGCAGCGGCCCGGTGAACCTGGTGAGCGTGACCTCGCGCAAGACGCACGGCGCGGCGGGCACCTTCAACCTGAACGTGCTGCGCGGCGTGCCCATCGGCGGCGCGATCAGCGTGGAGCCGCGCGCCATCGGCGCGGGGCACCTGATCGTGTTCACCTTCGACAGCGCCATCAGCCAGCCTGGGACGGCCACAGTGACCGGGCCAGCGAGCGAGCCGCTGGGCAGCGCCAGCGTTTCCTTCAGCGGCAACGAAGTGCGCGTGCTCATCGCCAACCTGCCGGACAACCGCCGCGTCAACGTTGCGCTCGCCGGTGTCAACGGATCGTCCTCCGCCCAGGCGGCCATCGGCTTCCTGATCGGCGACTTCAACGATTCGAAGTCGGTCAACGCCACCGATGTGAGCGCGGTGAAGGGCCGCAGCGGCCGCTTCATCGATGCAGATACGTTCCGCTATGACGTGAACGCCTCCGGCACCATCAGCGCAGCCGACATCGCGGCAACGAAGGTGCGCGCGGGAACGAACATGCCGTGATGTGTGCAAGTCAAAATCTTGGAACACAGAGCACACAGAGAAAGGGCAAAGGCAGAGAACACCGAGAAAGTCTTGGTCATCACTGTGCTTCAACAGGTTTGTAGCTGTTGATCGAAGGGCAAGGTCTGGCTGAACTACAAAAGCCACGAGGATCTCGTGGACAGGCATTGCCTTCTCTGTGTCCTCTGCCTTTGCACTTTCTCCGTGCCCTCTGTGTTCCAAGATTTTCCGCCGTCGTGATGCATGGCGCCCCAGCCTACGAATGCAGAAAAGACCCTCTCGGTGTTCTCTGCCTCTGTCTTTCCTCTGTGCCCTCTGTGTTCCAAGATTTTTTACGCCCGGACAATTCACCAGCATCAAACCCAAGCACCGGCGCGGCGATTGGGCTGGTTTTGGCCTGGATCGCCCGCCCGCCGGACACTTTGGCCTGAAAGTCTTCCGTAGCCGTCGTGAATTCCAGGATTGCGGCTGACTTGCAAATGCGAATTATTCGCATTATCATGCACACATCGAGATCCAACAGGCGGCGCCTCGCGCACCCTGCCCAACGCCCGCACACCCGCATGACCGCCAAAAGCATCACCTCCGCCACGCCGGACGCCGCACCGAAATCCGCCGACGTGCCGGGGACGCTTCCGATGGCCGGAACAGCCGCCCTCGACAGCGCATCCCTGCTGGGACGCGATGGCGTGGTGGACATCGTGCACGGCACCGAGCGCTATACCCTGCGCAAAACCAAGCAAGGCAAGTTGATCCTCACCAAATAGATCCGGCATCGCAATCGCGGCGCGCCATCCGGATCCGCGATTCACCACCCCGCCAGCCAAGCGCCCGCAGTTGCAAAGCGAACGCCAGCCAGCCACGGTTTCCACCCGGAGAAAACCATGCTGGCTGAACACTCCTTCGATCCACACGCAGCGCCGTACGCCACCGTCCGCCTGCCGACCTACGCGCCGCGCTTCAAGCCTTCGTTGCTGGCGCTGATCGGCGTGATGCATGCGGGCGCAATTGCCGGCCTGTTGGCGTTCACGCCCGCGCGCGCGGCGATGCATGAAACCCTCGCGCTGATGGTCTCGATCGTGGAACCCAAGCCGCCGGCCCGGCCCGAGGTACTGCCGCAAACGAAGTTGCCGCCGATGCGCGAGATTGCGCCAGTGATTCCGCCGCTCCCGGTGATCGAGTACGCGCCGGCGAATTCGCCAATGGTGTTGAGCGTGGCAGAGGCGCCGCAGCCCGTTTCGGCAGCAGAGCAGCCGGTGTCCAATGCACCCGCCGGGCAAGTGGCGCCGCCGCGCTTCGATGCGGACTACCTCGAGAACCCGGCGCCGGTGTACCCAAAGCTCTCCAAGCGCATGCACGAAACCGGCAGCGTGACCCTGGCCGTGTACGTGGAGCCGAGCGGCCTGCCCTCGCGCGTGGAGCTGCAGGCCTCCAGCCGGCACGAGCGTTTGGACCAAGCCGCCATCGATGCGGTCAAGCGCTGGCGCTTCGTGCCTGCACGGCGTGGCGAGGCCGCCGTGGCCGCGTGGGTGCTGGTGCCGATCCATTTCTCCCTGAAAGCGTAGCCCAGCACCAAGCCAGACTCATTCGTTTCAGCCAGCCAGCACCGTGTGTGCGAGCCCGCCACTCCACCGACTCACACACAGGAATTGCCATGAAACACAGGAACACATTGGCGCCCACGCTGCTGGCCACGGCCCTCGCAGCCGCGCTTGGTGCGCGCGCGCAAACCGCGCCATCCGCTGCTGTAGAACCCGAGAAGAAAGACGCACAGAAACTCAAGCCGGTGCTGGTGCAGGACCAGGCCGAACAGCAGGGCAAGGATTCCATCCGCGCCACGACGACGACCTCGTTCAAGGGCAACCAGGACCTGCGCGACATTCCGCAGTCGGTGACCGTAGTGACGGAAAAGCTCATCAACGACAGGAAGCTCGATACCGTGCGCGAGGCGCTGAACAACACCGCGGGCGTGACCTTCCTCGCGGCCGAGGGCGGCGAGGAGGACATCCGCCTGCGCGGCTTCTCGCTCGCGGCCACCGGCGACATCTTCCTCGACGGCATGCGCGACGCGGCGTTCTACGATCGCGACACCTTCAACCTCGACCGCATCGACGTGCTGCGCGGCTCGGCCTCCATGCTGTTCGGGCGCGGCTCCACCGGCGGCGTGGCCAACCAGGTCAGCAAAACGCCGACGCTGCTCGACGAAAAATCGGTGACGCTTTCGATCGGCAGCCACCAGTACCGCCGCGTGGTGGCGGATCTGAACCAGACCCTGGCCCGCGACACCGCCGTGCGCGCCACGCTGATGCGCACCGAAGCCGACAACAACGGCGCGGGCACGCGGCTCGACAAGCAGGGCGCTGCGATCGCGTTGCACCACGACATCGGCCACCGCCACGAATACCAGGCCAAGTTCTACTTCCTGGACAACGACAACGGCGTGAACTACGGGCTGCCGTGGATCCGCCCGCACACCTCCTCGACCTCGGCCGAAAACACGATCCTCCCGGGATTGGCACCCGAGGCGTACTACGGCGCGGCCAGCGACTCCAACGCAGGCTCGGCGAAAATTGCCACGCTGGGCCACGTGTTCCGCGCGTCCGCAGAGACGGAAGTCAAGACGCAATTGCGCCACGGCGACTACACGCGCGACCTGCGCGCCTCGACGATCCGCTTCGCCGCCGGCAACATCGCCGCCAACACGCTGGCCGGGTTCGGCCCGCAGACCGTGTTCACGCGCGGCGCGGCCCTCAAGGTGCAGGACCTGGAGGCCACGCAGGTGCAATCGGACCTGTCCACGCGATTCGACGCGCTGGGCGCAAAGCACGCGCTGATCGCGGGCATCGACATCGCGCGCGACGAGCGCGTGGTGTACGCCGCGCGCAGCGCCGCGCAGGGCGGGGTCAGCCTCGCCAAGCCCAGCACCACGGCGGGCACGCCCAACGACGGCGCCTCCATCGATGAAGGATCGCGCGTGCTGCGGCGCGGCAACGACTTCACCGCCAAGTCCTGGGGCGTGTACGCGCAGGACACTGCCGCCATCACGCCGCACGTGAAACTGATCGCGGGCCTCAGATACGACCGCCTCGAAGGCGCCTACAACACCTACGCCATTCCCAACAACGCCGCCGGCCCGGAGACCGTGACGAGCTACCGCCAGGACATCTCCGAGTGGAGCCATCGCGTCGGCGCGCTGTACCAGCCGAACGATGTGGTGTCCTACCACGTCTCCTGGGGCACCTCGTTCAACACCTCCGGCGACACCTATTCGTTCAACGCGCTGTCGGCCAACACGCCGCCCGAATCGAGCGAGAACATCGAAATCGGCGGCCGCTTCGAATCCTTCGACCAGCGCCTCACCACGCGCGTGGCGCTGTTCCGCTCCACCAAGAAGAACGAGCGCAACACCGACCCGGACACCGCGGCCACGCGCCTGCTGCTGTCGGGAAAACGCCACGCCTCGGGGCTGGAAATCGACGTGGCCGGCCGCATCACGCAGGATTGGGAACTGTATGTGTCCACCATCTGGATCCCGACTGCGCGCGTCGATGTCGCCGCCGGCACCGCAACCACGGTGGGCAACCGCATGGGCGACCGGCCGGGCCTCACACCAAGACACGCGGGCACCGTGTGGACCACGTACCAGGCCACGCCGAAGCTGCGCGTGGGCGGCGGATTGAACTACCGCGCCCGCCAGGCCCCGGCCGACGTCACCGCGCCGCCGTGGGAGGCCCCCGCCTTCACCACCGGCGACCTGTTCGCCGAATACAAGCTGGACAACACCTGGACCTTCAAGGCCAACATCACCAATGTCACCGACAAGTATTACGCCGACACGCTGTACCGCGGGCACTACATCCCGGGCGTGGGACGGCTGGTGCAGGGGACGGTGGTGGTGAACTTTTGACTCGCCCCTCAGGAGCTGTCATTCCCGCTTGCGCGCGAACGACAGATCGTAGGTCAGGTTGCGCAACGCGCTACCTGACAACGCCAATCGCTGATCCATGAAATGCATCACCACGTTCCATGCTTCTCACCCTCTCCAAAATCCTCACCGCCGAAGAAGTCACGCGTATCCGCGCCGAAATCGACCACGCCACCTGGGAGCCCGGCCGCGGCACCGCCGGTGCCCAAGCGGCCGCACTCAAGAACAACGAGCAGCTCGCGCACGAATCCGCGGCCATGGGCGCGATCCGCCCCATCGTGCTGGCCGCGCTGGATCGCCACGCAACTTTTTTTTCCGCCACGCTACCCAAGCGCGTATTCCCGCCGCGCGTGAACCGCTACCAGGGCGCGAGCAACCACTTCGGCGCGCACGTGGACAACGCCATCCGCTTTGCGCCGCACACTGGCCTGCGGATGCGCACCGACCTCTCCTGCACGCTGTTCCTGGCCGAGCCGGAAAGTTACGACGGCGGTGAACTCATCATCCACGATCCCGGCGGTTCGCAGGCCGTGAAGCTCGCCGCGGGCGATGCGGTGATCTACCCCGGCACCACGCTGCACGAAGTGGCGCCGGTGACACGCGGTGCGCGCCTGGCCTGCTTCCTGTGGATCGAGAGCATGGTGCGCGACAACACGCGGCGCGAGCTGCTGTTTGACCTCGACCGGACCATCCAGTCGATGCGACGCGTGCAGGGCGACGATGCAAACACCATCGCGCTCACCGGCACGTATCACAACCTGCTCCGCATGTGGGCCGATACCTGAAAACCAAGGCAGGGTGCGGCGACCGGGGCACTTTTGCCCCAAACGCCGCGCCAGTGCTTGACTTTGATGCCTAGTCGACGCGCTCCAGTTCCATCACGACCGCAAGCTCTTCGCCGCCTTCGGGCGAGACGTTGAACATCTTGATCGACAACAGGTCGGGCGCCTCGATGCGCGGCACCCCGATGTCGATGCGCCAGCCCCAGTCCGGGCCGGGTGGCGCGGCATAGGCACCGCGTACGGAGAACGTGCGCTCGTTGGTGCGTGAGCCCGAGAGGTGCATCACACGCGCGCTCTGGTGCCAGGAGTCGATCCACGCGGCGGTGGCCAGGTCGGCCGGCTCGTCGTACCCGAGCAACAACACGCCCTCGCACGGCCGGCCTTCGAAGCTCCAGGTGTAGGCAAACTCATCGAAGCAGCCGCGCGCCGCGGCCGCGAGGGTGAGGCGCATGCCGCAGAGGATTTCCGGTCCCCGGGCTCCCTCCAGGTACAGACGCTTCACACCCTTCCATTCGCCGGAAAGGACGCTGAACGGCTTGGGCAGGGACATGGGATCAGTGTTCCATCGCCGGGTCAGGGCTTCTGCGTCGGGAAATACCACACGCGCTGGATCAGGCCCGCGCGCACTTCATAGACCGCCAGGGCCGCCTGCGAACGATCCTCACCGGCCTTGTTCTTCCACCGCGCGCGCTCTTTCACGCTGACGAACGCGCCATTGACGGTGAGCGATTCGATCTCGCTCCGGGCACTGGGCAGGGACTTGAAGTAGCCGGCCATGCCGGTGGCCAGCGCCGCGCGGCCGCGCGTTTGCACCTCGGCCTTTTCGCCCTCGACGTTGAACCACACGAAATCCTCGGCCACGGTGGCCACCAGCGCCTGCACGTCCTGCGCATTGAAGGCGGCGCTGTTGGCGCGCACCACGGCTTCCGGCGTGGGCGAAGGCGCCTGCGCGATCGCGGCGCACCCAGCGAACAGGCAAAGGAGCAGCCAGCGTTTCATGGCGCCACCAGGTCGCGGTAGGCGTGCCAGGTGGCGTGCCCGATGAGCGGCCCGGTGAACACGAGGCCGATGTACAGCGTGGCCAGCCCCGCGCCGACCAGCATCACGATGGACACCGCCCACACCGTCATCGCCACCGGATTCTTCGCGACGGCCGTCACGCTCACTGCGGCGGCGGTCACGGCATCGGTGCGGCGGTCGTAGAGGAACGGAATCGACACCGCGCTCAGCACGAACACCAGCAGGGCAAACAGCATTCCGACGCCGAAGAAGGCCGCGACGAAGGCCAGGTTCTGCATCGAGGCGAGTTGCACAAAAAATGCCGACCAGGTGGGCAATGCGCGCGCCTCGAACAGCGCGAAAGTCACCATCGAGGCGCGCGCCCAGACCAGGAAGGCGATGGTCAGGATCAACACGTAGATGCCGATGCCGCCCGGATTGTGGCGCCAGGCCACCAGCGAGCGCAGCAGGCGCACGCGCCCCGGGGGCCCGGCCAGTTCCTCGCGCTGGCGCGACAAGTCATAGAGCCCGATGGCGAGCACCGGGCCGGCCAACATGAAGCCCATCGCCAACGTGGAGGTGTAGTCGATGGCGAAGCGGAACACCACCAGCAACAATCCGCCCATGCCGGCAAAGCACAGGCCATAGAACAGGCTGGGCCATGGCTGCGCGGCGATGTCCGCCGCGCCACGCTGGAGCCACACCAACGCGCGCAGGGCATCGACCGTGCGGATCGGCGGAATGTCGAACAGCGCAGCAGGCGGCGGCGCCGGGCCGGGCGATGCCGGTTCCGGCTCGGGCATGGCGGTGCCGCTCATCGTCCTGCGTGCAGGCGTCTCAGCGCACGCCGGCCACGATCATGGCGACCGCGGCAGTGAGCTTCTTCGCGTAGCCGATGTGCAGGAATTCGTTCGGCCCGTGTGCGTTGGACTTCGGGCCCAGCACGCCGGTGACCAGCATCTGCGCTTTCGGGAATTGCGCGCCCAGCATGCCCATGAACGGGATGGTGCCGCCCTCGCCCATGTAGGCCGCACCCTTGCCGTATTGCGTGGTCGACGCGTGATCCAGCAGCGCGGTGAGCCACGGTTCGCCGGCCGGCGCGTTCCAGCCGGTGGCGCCGTGCCCTTCCTCGAACACGACGTGGGCATTGTGGGGCGGATCCGTTTCCAGCACGCGCTTCAATTCGCGCAGCGCGCCTTCGCCATCGACCGGCGGCGGCAGGCGCAGCGAGAGCTTCAGCGACGTGAACGGGCGCAGCACGTTGCCGGCCGATTCGATCGGCGGCAGGCCGTCCGCACCCGTCACCGCCAAAGCCGCGCGCCACGTGCGGTTCAAGATCAACTCGACCGGGTCCTTGGTGACCGGCTGCACGAAGGTGAATTTGCCGCCATCGTCGCAACACGAATCCCAGGGAAAGCGCTTCCACATCGCCTCGCCGAGGATGGCGGCCGCGGCGCTCGCCTGCTCGATGCGCTCGGCCGGGATATCGCAATTGAAGGCGGCGGGCTTGACCACGCCGGTGCGCGAGTCGTCGAGGCGGTCCAGCAACTGCCGCGCGACACGGAACGAACTCGGCACCACGCCGCCGGCGTCGCCCGAATGCACGCCCTCGGTCAGCACGGTGACGTTGAGGGTGCCATCGACCAGGCCGCGCAGCGAGGTCGTGACCCACATCTGGTCGTAGTTGCCGGCGCCGGAATCGAGCGCGATGACCAGCTTCACGTCGCCGAGCCGGGGGTGCAGGAGGTCCAGGTACGCCGGCAGGTCGTAACTGCCCGATTCCTCGCAGGTTTCGATGAGGCCGATGCAATGCGGGCGCGCAGCGCCCTGGGTGTCGAGCGCCAGGATCGAGGACAGCGCGGCATACACCGCGTAGCCGTCATCGGCGCTGCCGCGACCGTAGAGCTTGCCGTCCTCGATGACCGGGATCCACGGGCCGAAGCCGTCGCGCCAGCCGGTCATTTCGGGCTGCTTGTCCAGGTGCCCGTAGAACAGCACGGTGGGATTGGCGGGTAAACCGCCCGTGGCGGGCACGTCGAAGAACAGCACCGGCGTGCGGCCCTCGAGCTCGATCACTTCGAGCGTGAGGCCCTTCACCCCTTGCGCAGCCACCCAGCGTTTGGCGTTTTCCACCACCTGCTTCAAGTATCCGTGCCGGGCCCAATCGTGGTCGAACCCCGGCGATTTGGCGGGAATCTTCACGTACTCGACCAGCTGCGGAACGATCTGGTCGTCCCAATGGCGGTCGATGGTGGCGTTGAGTTGGGCGAGGTCGAGATCGAGGGCGGGAAGGGCGTCGCGGGCGGTCATGGCGGTGCTCCGGGGAAACGATCAGGCGAGTTTACTCTCGCCCGTCAGGCGAACTGCTGCTCGCGCGTGAGCCCATCGACGCGCTCGATGCCGAGCCCGGGCGCATCCGGCAACTCGATCCACGGCCCGAGCATGGAGAGGCCGCCGTGGACGACGCGCTCGACGCACAACTGCGGGCCGTCCAAGTCCACCGAGGTCACCACGTCCGCATGCGCCACGGCGAAGTGCGCCGCCGCCGTCACGCTGATGACGCCTTCCAGCATGCAGCCGATCATGCAGGTGCGGCGGAATCGGCGCGCAAGCTGGGCGATTTCGATCGCCTGGCTGATGCCGCCGGTCTTCATCAGCTTGATATTGAGGATGTCCGCGCTGCCCGTGGAGAGGAGGTGGATCGCGTCGGTGGCGCCGAACACGGCTTCATCGGCCATGATGGGCACCGTGGTGCGCTCGGTGATGTAGCGCAAGCCCGCGATGTCGTCGGCCTTGACCGGCTGCTCGACCAGCTCGATCTCGACCCCGGCCTGCTCCAGTGCCGCAAGCACCCGCAACGCATGCTTGGGCGTCCAGCCCTGGTTGGCGTCGAGGCGGATCGCCACGTCCGGCCCGATGGCCTTGCGGATGGCGATGGTGGTCTCGACATCCTCGCGCCAGCTGCGTCCGCCCACCTTGACCTTGAGCGCATCGAAGCCGTCGTCCACCGCCGTGCGGCAATCGGCGACCATGGTGGCCGCATCGTTGACGCTGATGGTGACATCGGTCTTCAACTTTGGGGTGCCGCCGCCGAGAAGTTTGTACAACGGCATGCCGTACGATTGCGCACGCAGGTCGAACAAGGCCATCTCCAGCGCCGCCTTCAGGCTGGTATGGTGCATCAGCCCCTTCTCGACTATTCGCAGGCAGGCGTTGAAATCGGCCAAATCCTGCCCTGCCAGTTGCGGCGCCAGCACCGCCAAGCCCGCGCGCATCGTGCCGGTCAGGTCCCCGGTGATGACCGCGGTCGAGGGCGCCTCGCCGTGGCCGATGCGGCTATCATCGGTCTCGATCTTCAGCACCAGGCTCAACACGTGCGTGACCGTGCGCACGGCGGTCTTGAACGGCGTCTTCAGCGGCACCGCGACCTCGCCGGCGTGGATGTGGCGGATTTTCATGCGGGCCTTCGACGGACGGAGACCACGACCGTCATTCGCACGACGCCCTGCGCATCGG
>JAEUMZ010000107.1 GCA_016790765.1 Betaproteobacteria bacterium | reverse complement strand
GATCGAGGCGCAGGTCGAGGGCTCGTTCGTCTATGGCCTGGGCGCGGCGCTGCACGAGGCCTGCACGGTCAAGGGCGGCCGCATCGAGCAATCGAACTTCCACGACTACCCGTCGCTCCTGATGCGCGAGATGCCCAAGGTGGAGACGCACATCGTGGCTTCCGGCGGCTTCTGGGGCGGCGTGGGCGAACCCACCATCGCCGTGGCCGCGCCGGCGGTGCTCAATGCGATCTTCGCGGCGACCGGAAAACGGATCCGCGATTTGCCGTTGAAGAATCACAGTTTGAAACGGGCGTAATCCAACGACTTACGCGCCGTTCTCTACATTGTCGCCCCGGCCGGGGCGACACAAGGAGAGTGTTGCTTCGATCATGCGACTCGCGGCCCTCTGTTTCTTGCTTTGTACGTCAGCATTTGCAGTTGCCGCCGCACCGCTGGACGCCATCGACGTGCCCCTGACCCCCACCGCCGGTAACCCTGCGCGCGGCCGCGCCCTCGTCGCCGACCGCCAGAAGGGCATGTGCCTCCTGTGCCACACCGCGCCCATTGCCGAGGTGCGCCAGCAGGGTGACCTCGCCCCGTCCCTCGCCGGCGCGGGCGCGCGCTGGAGCGCGGCGCAACTGCGCGCACGCGTGGTGGACAACCGCCGCATCAATCCGCAATCGATCATGCCGGCCTATTTCAAGGTGGAAGGATTGCACCGCGTCGGGGCGCCGTGGAAGGACAAGACCCTCCTCGGCGCGCAGGAGATCGAGGACGTCGTCGCGTATCTGGCCACGTTGAAATGAAACGCCGCGCCGCCCTGGTCTCGATTGCGCTCGCCCCCGTCGTGTGGGGCGCGCGCGGCGCGCACGCGGACGAGGCGGATTTCGACAAGGCCATGCGCAGTTTCCTTGCCGGCGCCAAGCCGATTGAATCGCGCGTCACGCTCAGGATCGAGCCGCTGGTCGACAACGGCAACAGCGTGCCGGTGACGGTGGCCGTCGATCACCCGATGGCTGCGGACCTCCACATCCGCGAAATCGCCCTGTTCAACGAGAAGAATCCGCAGCCGGACATCGCCGTGTTCCAGCTCACGCCGATGAACGGCCGCGCCGAAGTGGTGACCCGCATCCGCCTGGCCGGCACCCAGCGCGTGGCGGCGATCGCACGCGCCAGCGACGGGCAGTGCTACCTGCGCACGCTGGACGTCATCGTCACCACCGCTGCGTGCGTGGAGATGGACTGATGGCCGCCGCGATCATCTCGCTGCCGGCCGCCATCCGCCGCGGCGACATCGTCACCGTGCGCGCGCTGATCCAGCATCCGATGGAAACTGGCTACCGGCGCGATGCAGGCGGCATCCTGTTGCCACGCGACCTGATCCGCCGCTTCACCTGCCATGTCATCGAAGGCGACGCGCGCATGCTGGCCTTTTCCGCTGAACTCCACGCCGCCATCGCCGCCAATCCGCTGATCGCCTTTTCGTTGAAGGCGGACAGGGACTGCGTGCTTGAATTTCAATGGTCCGGCGACAATGGATTCGTGCACCGTGAATCGCGAAGCGTGCGCTTTCTCGCATGAGCGTTGACGGGTGGATGACAGGGACCAAGACCCCCTTTGAAAAAGGGGGTCGACCACGACAGTGGGCGGGGGGATTTGCAGCGTTTGCCATCGCGATGACCGGCATCGCAGCGCATGCTCAGCCATCCGACCCGAGAAAATCCGGCACCGAGTACCTGTCCCCCGCCACCCGCGCCTTGCAATCCAACGACGCGGAAAACCCGGCCATGCTCTGGGTGAAAGCCGGCGAAGCGCTCTTCAATGAGAAACCGGGCGCTGACCGCAAATCCTGCGCCGATTGCCACACGGCGACGGTGCGGCCGCTCAAGGGCATTGCCGCCGGCTACCCGCGCTTCTCGATCGCCGCCAATCGCCCGCTGAACCTCTCGATGCAAATCAACCTGTGCCGGCAGCAGCACCAGAAGGCCGCGACATTGCAGCACGAGTCGCGCGAGCTGGTGAGCCTGGAGACCTACGTGGCGCACCAGTCGCGCGGCCAGCCGATCGCGCCGTGGCGCGATGCGCGCATGTCGCAGGCTTTCATCAACGGTGAAAGACACTTCAAGACCCGCATCGGCGCGCTTGACTTGTCCTGCGCCGATTGCCACGACCGCCAGGCGGGCAAGCAGTTGGCCGGCAACGTGATCCCGCAGGCCCACCCCACCGCGTACCCGCTCTACCGGCTCGAATGGCAGGGCGTGGGCACGCTGTCGCGCCGCATCCGCAACTGCATGAGCGGGGTGCGCGCGGAGCCGTTCGCGCACGCATCGGCCGAGATGATCGAGCTCGAAACCTACCTTGCGTCGCGAGCCGCGGGCATGACCCTCGAGACGCCGGGCGTGCGGCCGTGACGGCGGCAGTGCCATGAGCGGCCTGTTGGACAAGCTGCAAGCCCTCTGGAACGCCCCGCTCGGACCGATTGGCGCGCTCGTCGCCACGCTGGCATTGATCGTCCTGGCCTTCGCGGCCGCGCTGGCGGTGATGTGGGGCATCGTGTGGTGTTACCACCGCGTGTTCAGCCGCCGCACCCACGCGGCGGCGCAGGCGATGGCGCGCGAACTGCACTTGGCGGCCGTGAATGGCACGGACGCCCGGCTGAAGCGATTCACCGGCACCCTGCTGGAATTCCCGATCGAAGTGGCTGCACCGGCCTGGCTGGTGCCGGAGCCCGGGGGCGACGGCTGGCGCATCGAGCGCATCCTGGCGCCGCAGGTGGTGGTGCGCATCTGTTTTCCGGACGCCTTGCCGTTCGTGTTCGCCATCGATGGCGGCATCGGCATCGAATCCAACCTCAAGACCGGCGACCTCGCGTTCGACACCCGCATGCGGGTCATGGCACGCGGCGCGCGCGATGCCGGCCCGGTGCAGCACTTGCTCGATGCACCGGAGCTGCGCGCCGCCATCGCCGCCGCGGGCGACACCGGCGTGCGGCCGTTCATCACCCAGGAAGGCGTGGCGATGATCCTTTCCGAACGCCAGCCCGCGCGTGCGGTGCAGGCCGCGCGCGAGGCAGTGCACATTGCACGGCTGATGCAAAGGCGCGCCGCGTTCCAACCGGGATATGGCGGTGCGGCCGGTTACTGAACCCGCTTGTAGGCGCTGTACCCGCCGCCGGGCGACAACTCCGGGGCCAGCACCAGCACGCCATGGGGAGGCAGCGTCACGTCGAGCAGGCCGTTGGTGATGCGCACCTTGGTGCCGGTGAGCGCGTCCACCAGGTTCCAGGTGTTCATCAGCTTGCTGTTGGCCGGCATCACGGTCTCGCGCACCTCGCGGTCCGAGGGGTTGGCGAGCACGATCGCGGTGTCGCGCGCCCGGTCGGTGTGGCGCTCGAAGCAGAACAGTCGCTGCGCGGTGACCGGCCGGTAATTGCCGATGCGCAGCGCGCGGTGGGCCTTGCGCAGGGCGACAAGCTTGCGCGTCCATTGCAGATCAACGTTGCCGTCGTGCACCCGGTCCCAGCGCATCGGCGCGCGCATCTCCGGATCGTCGCCGCCGGCCATGCCGATTTCGCTGCCGTAGTAAAGGTTGGGCGCCCCCGGCAGGGTGAACTGCAGCACCTGCGCCAGGCGTCGCGCGGCGTCCACCGGCACGCTGGTGGCCAGGCGCGGCGTGTCGTGGTTGTCGAGCATCAGCCAGCTCTTGAGCAGGTGCTCCATCGGCGCCTCGGCCATCATGCGGTCGACCATGCGTTGCGCATGGGCCGCATCGAGCTGGCCGTTGGCCATGCGCAACAGGATTTCGCGCAGCGTGAAATGCATCACGCCATCGACCGCCGGAAACCACTCCTTCGGGTAGTTGGCGATCTCGCCGACCACCAGCGACCCCGGCTTCTCGGCATGCGCCGCGCGCGTCAGCTCCTCGAGCCACTGGAAGCCGATGTCCACCGCCACGTCGAGCCGCCAGCCGTCCACGCCCTCGCGCAGGTAGCTCTTCACCACCGAGTCGCGTGCGCCGTACACATGCGCGCGCACCGCCGGGTTCTCCAGGTTGAGCTCGGGCAGGTTCTCGGCCAGCCACCAGATGCGCGCGCCGCTCTGGTACTGGGGGCCGAAGTAGAACCAGTCGCGCTTCGGGCTGGCCGGGTTGGCCATCGCCTCCGCGAACACCGGCGCGTTGCGGCCCATGTGGTTGAACACGCCGTCGAGCACCAGCTTCAGGCCGCGGCGGTGCAGGTCGGCGGCCAGCGCCTTCACATCGGCGCGCGTGCCGAATTCCGGGGACACCGCCTGGTAGTCGAAGGCATCGTACTTGTGGTTGGTGTAGGCCAGGTGGATCGGGTTCAGGTACAACACATCCACGCCGAGCGACTGGATGTGGTCGAGCCGCGTGCGCAGGCTCGCCAGGTCGCCGCCCCAAAACTCGATCTCGTGGCTCCACAGTTTCTCGCGCTCCAGATACGTGCCGCGTCGCGGCATCTCGCTCCACTCGCGCACCACCTTTGGCGCGGGATACAGCGAACGTTTGGCCGCCAGATTGGCGCTCGGCGCGAAGCGGTCCACCAGCACCTGATAGACGATGGCGCCGTTGCGCCAGTCCTTTTCACGCGCATCGAACACGCCGGCAAGGGCCGCATCGTGCGCATTGCCGGCCGCGGTCGATGCATGGGTGGCGAAGGCGGGTTTGTCGGCCGCAAGGCCGTTCAGCGCCGCTGTCGCAGCGACCAGGGCAATCAATCGAAGCATGGACCCTCCCGGCATGCGTGAAGCCGCAGTGTGCCACGCCGCCGCGCCCCGCGCTGCGGCACCACCGGGCCTAGCGGGTCTTGCCCGGTGTCCAGCGCCGCAACAACAACGCATTGCCCACCACCGACACGCTGGAGAGCGCCATCGCCGCCCCGGCCACCATCGGGTTGAGCAGGCCCAGCGCTGCGGCCGGGATGCCGACCACGTTGTAGATGAAGGCCCAGAACAGGTTCTGGCGGATCTTCTTCACCGTGGCGCGCGACAGCGCGATCGCATCGGCCACGCGCGCCGGGTCGCTGGTCATCAGCGTGATGCCGGCCGTCTCCATCGCCACGCCGGTGCCGGTGGCCATGGCGATGCCGACGTCGGCCGCCGCCAGCGCGGGCGCGTCGTTGATGCCATCGCCGACCATCGCCACCGTGCCGAACTGCGCCTGGAGTTCACGTACGATACGCGACTTGTCCGCCGGCAGCACCGGCGCATCGACGCGTTCGATGCCGACCGCGCGCGCCACGTGCAGGGCCGCCGCATGGCGGTCACCGCTGATCAGCGCGGTGTGCAGGCCCATCGCCCTGAGGCGCGCCACCGCCGGCTGCGCGCCGGGCTTGACGGCATCGCCAAACGCGATCGCTCCCAGCGCGCGCCGTGCCTCCACATCGACCAGCCAGGCGAGCGTGGCGTCAGCGGCGCCCGCTGCAGGTGTGGCCAGCGCGGAAGGAAGTTCGACGTGAAGCTCCTCGAGCAGCGCGCGATTGCCCAGGGCCAGTTCCACGTCACCCTCCGGCGTTGTCACCGTACCGCGCACGCCGCGACCGGGAAGCGCGGTCACGCCAAGGCTGGCCCAGGGCGCGTCCGCCCGGGCGGCGGCCACGGCACGCGCCAGCGGGTGCTCGCTACCGGCCTCCAGCGCGTGGGCCAGCGCCAGCACGCGCGACACGTCGCCGTCGCCTGCAGCAACATGGACCACGCGCGGCGCACCCTCGGTGAGCGTGCCGGTCTTGTCGAAGGCCACGGCCTGCACGCGGTGCGCATGCTCCAACGCCACCGCGTCGCGGATCAGGATGCCGTGGCGCGCCGCCACGCCGGTGCCAGCCATCACCGCCGCCGGCGTGGCCAGCCCGAGCGCGCACGGACAGGCGATCACCAGCACCGCCACGGCGTTGAGCGTGGCACGCTCGGCGTCGCCCGACACCAGGAACCACGCGGCCCAGGTGATCAGGCCGATGACCAGCACCACCGGCACGAACACCGCGCTGACGCGGTCGGCCAGCCGTTGCACCGGCGCCTTGGCCGCCTGCGCGTGCTCGACCATGCGCGCGATGCGCTCGAGCGTGCCTTCGGCGCCCACCGCCGTGACGCGCACCAAGAGCGCGCCCTCGCCATTGACCGCGCCGCCGGTGACACGCTGCCCGGCGCGCCTCATCACAGGCACCGCCTCGCCGGTGATGAGGCTTTCATCGACCGCGCTTGCGCCCTCGGCCACCTCGCCGTCGGCCGGCACCGACGCACCGGGCAACACGCGCACCACGTCACCCACGCGTAGGTCGGCCACGGGAACGGTGACCGCGAGGCCGTCGCGCATCACGATCGCTTCGCGCGGCGCCAATGCGCCGAGCGCGCGGATCGCGGCGGTGGTCTCGAGCTTGGCGCGCGCCTCCAGCCACTTGCCGAACAGCACCAGCGTGATCACCACCGCCGCGGATTCGAAATACAGGTGCGCCGTCGCACTACCGTGCGACCCCAGCATGTCGCCGTCGCGCCACCACAGGTACAGGCTCAATGCATACGCGGCACTGGTGCCGAGCGCGACCAGCAGGTCCATGTTGCCGCTGCCCGCGCGCAACGCGCCCCATCCGGCGCGATAGAACCGCGCGCCGAGGACGAACTGCACCGGCGTGGCGAGCGCGCATTGCAGCCAAGCCGGTAGCATCCAATACACGCCCAGGGGCATCAGCAGCATCGGCATCACCAGCGGGGCGGAAAGCAGCGCGCTGAGGATCCAGGCGCGGCGCTCGCGCCGGTCGCGCGCCGCGTGTCCGGATGGCGGCGGTGCGCTCGCGGACGCCACCGGCGCACCGGCCTCGAAGCCTGCGCGCTCGATGGCTTCGGCAATGGCCTGCGCCGGCGTGGCCGGCGCGGCCGTCACCGTGGCGCGCTCGGTGGCCAGGTTCACGCTGGCCGCGGTCACGCCGGGCACGGCCGCGATCGCCTTCTCCACCCGCGCCACGCACGAGGCGCAGGTCATGCCGCCGATGGGGATGGTCAGCGTGTGGGTCATGAGGTCCGCGAACGGTCGCGCGCGCGATTCCGCGCCGCGCGTCCGGTCACACCGCCTGCGGATGGAAACCCGCGCCTTCGATGGCCGCGATCAGCGCGGGCGCACTCGCGCCGCTTTGGATGTCCACCCGGTGCGTGGGCAGGTCCGCGGTGACGGTCGCGCCCGCGTCGACTTTTTTCACCACGCGTTCGATGCCGGCGAGGCAGCCGCCGCAGGTCATGTCGGGAATGGTCAGGGTCAGCATGCAGTTCTCCAAGAGGGTCGGGGACAGCGATGTTGGTCAGATGTTGCCGCAATCGTGGAAATCAAGACAATGCGGTGGACACGCACATCAAACACCAGCATGGGTGCGGTGTTTGGGGCAATATTGGCTGGAGACCCGCGTCCATCAAGGACTTTGCCGCTGGACACTTCGGTAAGCACGCGGCGAGCCTCAACCCGCCACCCACCGGTACACCAGCGGCACCATCAACGCACCCAGCACGCCGTGCAATCCCATCGCGAGGCTCGCGTAGGTGCCGGCCTCGACGTGCACCGAAAACGCGCGCGAGGTGCCGATGCCGTGCGCGGCGGCGCCCAGCGCGAAGCCGCGCTGCCACCATGCCCGCGATCCCACCGCATCGAGCACGAAACGGCCCAGTGCGGCACCCAAAATGCCGGTCACCAGCGCGTACACGGCGGTCAGCGTGGGCGAGGCACCGATGCGCTCGGCCACGCCCATGGCGATCGGTGCGGTCACCGACTTTGCATACAACGGCGTGACCAGCGCGTCGTCCGCGCCGAGCATCCGCGCGATGATCACCGCGCTCACGATGGAGGTCAGCGCCCCGCATGCCAGCGCCACGCCCAGCGCCAGCGCGCGCCGCCGCAGCATGGCGTAGCCCTGGTAGATCGGCACCGCCAGCGCCACCGTCGCGGTGCCGAGCAGGAAGTGCACGAACTGCGCGCCCTCGAAGTACTTGGCATAGGGCAGGCCAATCACCTGCAGCGTTGCGGCGACCAGCAGCACGGCGATCGCCACCGGGTTGGCCAGCGGGTGGCGGTGGGTCTTCTCGTACACCCAGGTACCGAGCTGGTATGCGCCGAGGGTGAGGAACAGCGCGAACAGCGGGTTGCCCGACAGGTACACCCAGATCTCGGCGATCGGCAGCGTGGGCACCGCGCTCACGGGTGCTTCTCCTGCGCCGGAGGCGCCGCCTCATCGCGCGGCGCCAGGGCGCGCAGCACCAGCGCCGTCACGGCGATGGTCAGCGCCACGCTGGCGATGAGCGCGACGCCGAGCGCCCACGCATGCGCGGCCATCTGCGGCAGGAACAGCACCACGCCCGAGGCGGCCGGCACGAACAGCAGGCCCAGGTTGTTCATCAATGCGCCGGACACGGTGCCCAGCGCAACCGGCACGCGGCCGCGCACCAGCAGGAACGTGAACAGCAGCACCAGCCCGATCACCGGCCCGGGCAGCATCGGCAGCAGGAAGCGCGACGCCAGGTCGCCCAGCCCCTGGAACAGCAGGATCAGCAGGAGGCCGGGGACGATGTGCATGGCGCCATTGTGCGGCATGCGGGCGCGGCCGGACCGCGCGAACCCCGCCGGCTCAGGACGTCGCCGCCGGCTCGCCTTCCAGCACCAGCGGCCCCTTGCCCGACCAGCGGTCGAGCGCGAGGTAGATCACCGGCGTGATGGTGAGCGTGACCGCCTGCGAGAACACCAGGCCGCCGACCACCGCCAGCCCCAGCGGCTGGCGCAGCTCCGCGCCCGCGCCCAGCCCCAACGCGATCGGCAGCGCACCCATCGCGGCCGCGATGGTGGTCATCATGATCGGGCGGAAACGCAATACGCAGGCGGTGCGGATCGCCAGCTCCGGCGCCATGCCGCGCGTGCGCTGCGCATCGAGCGCGAAGTCGATCATCATGATGGCGTTCTTTTTCACGATGCCGATCAGCATGACGATGCCGATGGTGGCGATGATGGAGAGGTCCATGCCGAAGGCCCACAGCGTCACCAGCGCGCCCACCGCCGCCGAGGGCAGGCCGGCCAGGATGGTCAGCGGGTGGATGTAGCTTTCGTACAGCACGCCGAGCAGCACGTAGATCACCAGCAGTGCAGACACAATCAGGATCGCCTGGCTGGCCTGCGAGGACTGGAACGCCGCCGCATCGCCGCCCCAGGCGGTGAGCACCGTGGCCGGCAGGTTGAGCTCGCGCTTCATGCGTTCGATCTTGTTCGATGCGTCGCCCAGCGGTGCGTTGGGCGCGAGGTTGAACGAGATGGTCATGGCCTCGAGCTGGCCGGCGTGGTTGATGGCGGTCGGCCCGACCTCGCGCTGCACCGTGCCCAGCGCGGAGAGCGGGACAAGGCGCCCACCCTTGGCGCGCACGAAGATCTTGCTGAACGCGGATTCGTCGCTGCGGTCGTTCTCGCCCGCCTGCAGGATCACCTGGTAGCTGTCGGCCGAGGTGAAGATGGTGCCGATTTGGCGCTCGCCGAAGGCGGAGAACATCGCGCTGCGGATGTCCTGGATGTTTACGCCCATGGCATTGGCGCGGTCGCGGTCGATGTTGAAGCGCGCGGTGAGGCCGCGCAACTGCGCGTCGCTGGACACGTCGCGGAACATCGTGTCGCCGCGCAACCGGTCGAGCAATCCGTCGGTGGCCTTGCGCAGGTCGCCGGTGTTCACCGCCATGAGCACGAACTGGTAGCGCGCCTTCGACGGGCGCCCGCCGAGCCTGAGGTTCTGCAGCGGGTTGAGGAACGCGGCGATGCCCGGCACGGCGCGCAGCTCACGCCGCAGCGATTCGAGCACCTTGTCCATCGAGGCGCGCTCGCCGCGCGGCTTCAAGACCACGAACAGGCGCGCCGAATTGCCGTCGAACACGTTGACGATGACGGTGGCCACTGCCGGGTTCTCGCGGATCACCTCGCCGGCGCGCCGCGCCAGCAGCTGCATGGCGGGGTTGGAAATGTCCTCGGCGGCCTCGACCGTGACCAGGATCTGGCCGATGTCCTCGTTCGGAAAGAAGCCCTTGGGCAGCACCCAGAACAGTGCGCCGGTGAGCACGAAGCTCGCCGCCGCCACGCCGATCATGAAGCGGCGGTGCGCCAGGCTCCAGTCGAGTGCCTTTTCGTAGCGTTGCAGCGTCCAGCGGTAGCCGCGCTCGAACCATTCGGTGGAGCGTGCCGCCCAGTGCGCGCCGCCGGCGCCGGGCGCGTGCGGCTTCAGGAAACGCGAGGCGAGCATCGGAATCAGCGTCAGCGACACCACCGCCGAGACCAGCACCGCCACGCCCACCACCACGGCGAATTCGTGGAACAGCAGGCCGATGACGCCGGGCATGAAAAAGATCGGGATGAACACCGCCACCAGCGAGACCGAAATCGAGACGATGGTGAAGCCCATCTCGCGCGCGCCGACCAGCGCAGCCTCCATCGGCGGCTTGCCGTCCTCCATGTGGCGCACGATGTTCTCCAGCACCACGATCGCGTCGTCCACCACCAGCCCCACCGCCAGCGTGATGGCCAGCAGCGAGATGTTGTCCAGCGTGTAGCCCATCCAGAACACGATCGCCAGCGTGCCGATAAGCGAGATCGGCAGCGACATGGCCGGAATGAGGGTGGCCACCGCGTGGCGCAGGAACAGGAAGATCACCAGCACCACCAGCACCACCGTGATGCCGAGCGTGATCTTGACGTCGTGGATCGACTCGCGGATCGACAGCGAACGGTCGGCGCGCACATACAGTTCGACTGAGGAGGGCATCTGCGCGAGCAGCTTGGGCAGCGTGGCGCGGATCGCGTCGACCGTGGCCACGGTGTTGGCGTCGGGCTGGCGGCGGATCGCCAGCGTGATCGAGCGCTCGCCGTTGGCCCAGCTGCCGGAGCGCACGTTCTCGACGCTGTCCTCCACAGCCGCGATGTCGGCCAGGCGCACCGGTGCGCCGTTGGCCGAGGTGGCGATGATGAGCTGGGCGAATTCCTCGGCGCGCGCCAGCTGGCGGTTGGCCGCGATCACCATCTGCTGGCGCGTGCCCTCCAGCGTGCCGACCGGCGAGTTGGCGTTGGCGGTGCGCACCGCCTGCGCCACCTCCTCGAGCGTGAGCCCGCGCGAGGCCGCGGCCTCGGGGTCGACGCGGATGCGCACCGCATACTTCTTCTGCCCGTTGATGTCGACCTGCGCGATGCCGGGCAGCGTGGACAGGGTCGGCACGATCAGGTTGTCCGCGTAGCTGTTCACCTGCGACAGCGGCATCGCGTCCGAGCGCAGGGTGAGGAACATGATCGGCTGGTCGGCCGGGTTGACCTTGCGGTACGAGGGCAGCGTGGTCATCTCCACCGGCAGTGCGCGCTGCGCGCGCAGCAGCGCGGCCTGCACGTCGACGGCGGCCGCGTCGATCGGGCGGTTCTGGTCGAACTCGAGCGTCACCTGGGTCTGGCCGAGCGTGCTGGTCGAGCTCATCACCGCCACCGAGGCGATGGTCGAGAACTGGCGCTCCAGCGGGGTCGCCACTGAGGAGGCCATGGTCTCCGGGCTCGCGCCCGGCAGGTTGGCGGTGACCTGGATGGTCGGCGTGTCGTACTGCGGCAGCGCCGCGATCGGGATCTTGGTGTACGCCAGCACGCCGGCCACCACGCAGGCGGCATTCAACAGCACCGTCATGATCGGACGGCGGATGCACAGTTCGGAGATGTTCATCGTGTTTTCCCCCCTGCCGGGTGTGGCGGGTCCGATGGGGAGGTCCCCGTGGCGGCGGTCTTGGGGGCGGCGTCCTTGCCGCCGCCGGGCTTGCCCTCACGCACCACGTTGCCCACCCGCACGTTCTGCGCGCCCTCGGCCACCACCCGGGTGCCGGCGGCCAGGCCGGAGAGTACCGCCAGCCCGCCCTGCGTGACCTCGACCTTCACCGGCTGCACCTTGACCTTGTGGCCGCCGTCCACCGCCTCGTCGAGCACGAACACAAACTGGCGTTCCGGCCCGGTCTGCACCGCCTGCACCGGCAGCACCAGGGCGCCCGGGATCACGCGCGTGGTCAGCGACACATTGACGAACATGCCCGGCCAAAGCTGGCGCTCCTTGTTGGAAAACACCGCCTTCATGGCGATGGTGCCTGCGCCGCTGTCGACGCTGTTCTCGATGAAGGCCAGCTTGCCGGCCAGCACCGGGCTGCCGGGCGCGTTGAGCGTAATCGACACCGGCACGGATCCGGCGGCCTGCGCCCGCTGGATGGCCGGAAGCTCGCGTTCCGGCAGCGCAAAGGCCACGTAGATCGGGTCCATCTGCGTGACCGACAGCATCGGGGTGCTGTTGGGCTGCACCACGGCGCCGGGGCGCACCGCGATGCTCCCGGTGCGGCCGGCAAACGGGGCGCGGATCTCGGTCAGCGACAGGGAAACCCGTGCGGCCTCCAGGGCCGCCTGGTCCACCGCCAGCTGTCCCTTGAGCACGTCCAGCTGCGTGCTGGCGGTGTCGAGCGCGGCCTGCGCGATGAACTTCTTGTCGAACAGATCCTTCTGGCGGGCGAGGTTGCGCTCGGCATTGGCCAGGTCGCTCTTCGTCTTGAGCACCTGCGCCTCGGCGCGCTTCAAGTTCGCCTCCTCGGTGCGTGCGTCGAGGGTGACCAGGAGGTCGCCCTTCGCCACCTGCTGCCCCTCGGCGATGTGCAGCGCCTTCACGGTGCTGGTGGTCTGGGCGCGGATGTCGGTCGATTGCATCGACACCACGCTGCCGTTGGCGATCGTTTGCACTGCGAGGTCGCGCTGCGCCACCGCCGCCACGGCGACTGTGACGGGGGCGCCACCGCCGGCGCCCTTGGCCGGCGCACCCGGCGCGGCACTGCCGCTGCTGCCGCCGCATCCGGATTGCGTGCAGGCGATGAGGACGGTTGCAATGAGCAGGGGGCGGAGGGTGGGAGTCGGCATGCCGTGGAGAGGAGGGAGGGAGCGGTCGATTATGCGCTGCACCGCCCGATGCCCCTCTTGAGGGACGTCATGCCTGCAGCCGGGTTGGCGGCGCGCGTGCGGCTATCATCGGCAGTCGCCGCGGTTCTGCCGCGGCCCCCCCAACGAACCCGGGAGAATTCCGATGCTGCTCGGCCTGCGCACCGCGGTCTATCACGCCAAGGATCTCGACCAGGCCAAGGCCTGGTACACCCGGCTTACCGGCGTGGAACCGTACTTCGACCAGCCGTTCTACGTCGGGTTCAATGTCGGCGGCTACGAGCTGGGCCTGATGCCCGACAACGCCGACGAAGCGCTGGCCTACTGGGGCACGCCGGACATCGCGGCCGAGCTGGTGCGCGTGGCGTCCCTGGGTGCAAAGGTGGTCAGCCCGGCCCAGGACGTCGGCGAGGGCATCAAGGTGGCGGTGATCGCCGACCCGCAAGGCAACCGCATCGGGCTGATCGAGAACCCGCACTTCCAATTGCCCGCAGGCTGAAAACTGCGGGACCCGCCGGCCGCCAACCGCCTAAGCGCGCACTTCCTTCAGGATCTGCGCCACGTTGAGGGTGCGCGCCTTGTCGCGGATCGCCGGCAGGTACTGGCCCTCGAGCGATTTGGCCTCGCCCAGCAGGTTTTGGTAGGTGTCCTTGAGGACGGCAGTGGAGAAGGTTCGGCCGCCGGCGTAGTAGCGCTTGGCCAGGTGCCCCAGCGCATAGGTGGTGCCGAAGGAGAAGCCGGAGCTCACCGCCTGCTTGGCGAGGCCGCCGATCAACCCGCCGATCAGGCCGCGCCCGAACACCTTGCCGATCAGCTTCACGCCGGCCTGCTCGATGTACTGCGAGGCCAGCCCCACGCCGGCGGTGGCGAGGAAGTCCTTGATGTGGCCGCGGTCGAGTTCGTAGCCGTAGGACTTGCCGATGCGGTACACCATGCGCATCTGCAGGGGAATGATCGCCATCGAGGCCATCGTGTCGGGCAGGAGTTCCAGCGCGCCGTTGAGGATCGCGTAGTTGAGGATCATCGCGTCCTGCTCGGCGGCGCTCATCGTCGAGGCCGCGAGGGGAGGTTCCACGCTGGTGCCGGCGGCCAGCGGCGCGGCGGCCAGCGACTCGGCATCCGCATTGAACGCGCGGGCGTGGCCGGCGTCGACGCCGAGCGTTTGCGCGAGTTGCGCGAGGAACTGTTTCTCCGCCGCCGTCTGCGCGCCGTCGGCATCGCACACGCACACCGCCAATTCGTAGGCCAGCGTTTTCGATTCCGCGCTCGAAAGTTGCGCGGCCGCCGACGCTACGTCCACGCGCTTCATCAGCACGTCCTGGTAGATCGCGGCGATGTTCATCTCGCCGGAGGCGGACAGCGAATCGGCGATGCGCTTGACCTCGGCGCGCTCGGCCTCCGTGTTGTTGCCGTCGGCAAAGGCGGCGAGCAGGGCGATCGTGACGAGGGATTGCGGGTCGGTGGTGGTCATGGGCGGCGGGGATCGGGTGAATGAAAAGGGGGGCGACCGACATCATGTGCGCCCAAGGCCCGATAATTCAAGCCATGCACAACAGCATTTCCATTCACCGGGCCGGGACGGGCGACCTTTCGATCCTGCTCGACCTGATGCAGGCCTTCCACGCCGAGTCCGGGTACCCGCTCGACCGCACGGCGGCTGCGGCGAGCTTTGCGGCCCTGTTTGCGGATGCAGGGCGCGGAGCGGTGTGGCGGGCCGAACGCGCCGGGGATGCCGCCGGGTACGTGGTGCTCACGCTGCGCCACGCCATGGAATTCGACGGCTTGGCCGGCCACATCGACGATTTGTATGTCGCGCCGGCGCACCGGCGCAACGGCGTCGCCACGGTGCTGCTTGAAACGCTTCGCGCGGAAAGCCGCCAGTTCGGTGTTGTGGCGCTGCTGGTCGAAGTGGGCCGCGACAACGCGGCCGCGCGGCGGACCTATGGCAAATCCGGCCTCTTCGACGCGCCGGGCGATCGCGTGCTGCTCGCGGGGCGCTTGGCTTGAGGATGCGCATCAAACCCAAGCACTGGCGCGGAGTCCATGGCACTTTTGGCCGCAAAGCCGCACCCATGCTTGGTTTTGGCATCAGACACTTGCGGGAATCCGTCGCGCGCGGCCAAAGTCCGCGCCACGTGGGCGGGGGTCGCGAAGCACCGCTTCGTGCCCGCCGGATCCGGTGGCGTGCGAGGACCTCCGCTCGGGATGGTGCGCGGGCCGAGGCGTCCGCGCAACTTGCGCCGTTTCTCCACAAGTCGCCGCAGGGCGCGGTGACATAATCAAGGCAACGGGGGGCCCTCATGAAATCGATTCTGCATGCGCTTGCGCTCGCGTTGAGCGTCACCACGCTGGTGCCGTCGAGCGTCGCGCAAACGGAGACTCGGCCGGCAAGTACCGCCGCCGAACCTGCCAGGCCGGATCGCGCCGCGTCCTCGGCCAGCCGCGATCGCGCCGACGACCGCAAAGCGCGACGCGAGCATCGCAAGCAGGTCCGCCAGCGCCTGCGGCACCACCGCTGATGGGCGCGCCGCAGATGGGGGCGAATCCGCACCGCGCGCCGCGCGTCCGCGTCGCCGGTGGCCTCGCCGGCCTCCTGGCCGCCTGCGCCGCGTTGCCGGCCGCCGCGGAAGATGCAGCGCTGGCGTGGAGCGCCAAGTGGTCCTACGACCGCAATTCCGGCAAGTACGGCACCAACGCCGAATCGCACGACACGTCGGCCACGCTGACGCTGGGCGTGGACACCGATCACTACGCGTTCGATCTCGTGCTGCCCTATGTGGCGCAAACCGGGCCGGGGCGTCGCATTGCGCTGGCGGGGCGCCGCCTGGTGGTGCTGGTCGAGCCGGGCCGCACCGCCATGGGCACGGGCGACATCACCCTCGGTGCCACGCGCTATCTGTTGAACGAGGAAACGCACGGATTCGACCTCGACGTCGGCGGCTCGATCAAGTTTGGCACCGCTTCGGCCGGTCGCGGGCTGGGCACCGGCAAGAACGACTATGCATTGCAGGCATCGCTGGGCCGCAGTTTCGGCCCGCTGGGACTGTCGGCGACGGCAGGCTATACCTTCGCGGGCAAGCCGGAAGGACAGGAGTTGCGCAACAGTGCTTTCGCCACGGTCGACGCGCACTGGCGGATCACCAAGGCGTGGAGCGTGGGCGCCACTTGGGGCTATGGTGCACCGACCAGCGCCGGCGCGACGAGTTCGCGCGACCTCACGTGCTACCTCAGCCACCGGTTGTCGAAAACGCACCGGCTGGAATTGAGCTTCATCGACGGCCATTCGCCGCAGAGTCCGGACCGCGGCTTTGGCGTGACCTACACCGTGGATTTTTGATTCGCGACCGATCGGGGAGACACGCTTGACCATCACCCAGACTCGCAATGGGACCATTGAATGGCGCGCCAGCGGCGCTGTCCGGGGACTGCTGGCGGCGTGGGCGCTCGGCGCCGGGATGGCGATCGGTGCGGAGCCTGCCCGCTTCGGCCTCATCGAATGGGTGAGCGGGCCGGTGGACATCGTCAATGCGCACGGCCAGTCGCGGCCGGCGCGCGCCTCCGAGCCGGTGGTCAGCGGCGAAACGGTGCAGACCGGCCGCGGCGGCGAGTTGCATCTGCGCACTGAGGATTCCGCGTTTGTCGCCATCCGGCAAAACAGCCAGGTCCGCATCGACAGCTACCTCGCCTCCGGCAAGGAGGGCGACCACGTCGCGATGTCGCTCCTGCACGGTGCGCTGCGATCGGTCACCGGCTGGATCGGCCGCAAGAATCCGGCGGGCTACCGGCTGCGCACTCCCACGGCCACCATCGGCATTCGCGGCACGGATCACGAGACGCACTATGTGCCCCCGCATGCAGGGACCGACCCCAACTTGCCGGCAGCGGGCACCTACGACAAGGTCAACAGCGGCGGCACCACGCTGCGCAATGCCGGGGGCGAGATTGCCATCGGTCCCAACCAGTCGGCGCATGCGCCGCACGATGGCCGCACGCAGCCGCGTCTGCTCGAGCGAGCGCCGGCGATCTTCCGGCCGGGCATGAACGATGCGCGCATCGACATGCGCAAGGCGGAACTGGCGCGCGAGGTCGAGGCGCGCCTGCAGGAGCGTGGGCGCGACCCGAAGGACCTGAAGGAACTTAAGGAGCTCAAGGATTCCAAGGACGGCCGCGAGGCAGGCGAGGCCAAGGATGCGGCGCGCGAGGCGAAAGACCGCGCAGGCAGGGATGAGGGTACCCGCAAGGCGCCCGACCGCGTCCGCCGCAAGTCGGGAGACCGCTAGGGTGCCCTCGGCATTGCGCAGCGCGCGCCGGCAACATGCGAAGATCGCGGGACATCGGCCACACGCATGATTCTGCGCGTCGAAGACCTCGCCACCCATTTCCACACCAAGGCCGGCACGGTGAAGGCGGTCGACGGCGTGTCCTTCGCGCTGGAACGCGGGCAAGTGCTCGGGCTGGTCGGCGAGTCGGGCTCGGGCAAGTCGATGACCGGCTACTCGATCCTCGGCCTCGTCGACCCGCCTGGCCGCATCGTGGCGGGCCGCATCGTCCTCAACGGCCAGGACCTCACGCAGCTGCGCCCGGCGCAATGGCGCGCGCTGCGCGGCAACCGCGTGGCGATGGTGTTCCAGGATCCGATGATGACTTTGAACCCGGTGCTGCGCATCGACACCCAGATGATCGAGGCCATCACGGCGCACCACGCGGTGAGCGCCGCGGAGGCCAGGATGCGTTGCCGCGAGGCGCTGGTGAAGGTCGGCATCCCGTCACCCGACGAGCGCCTGCTGGCCTACCCGCACCAGTTCTCCGGCGGCATGCGCCAGCGCGTGGCGATCGCGATCGC
>JAEUMZ010000108.1 GCA_016790765.1 Betaproteobacteria bacterium | reverse complement strand
CTCGATGGCCGAAGCCCACAGGTCGCGCGCTTCCGCGTGGCGCACCACCGGCACCATCAGGCCCGCCTCGGTCTGCGTGGCGATGCCCAGGTGCACCGCACCGTAGCGCGTGACCACCTCGGCCGTGTCGTCGTAGCGCGCATTGATTTGCGGGAACTCGCGCACCGCCAGCACCACGGCGCGCATCAGGAACGGCAGCAGCGTGAGCTTGCCGCGCGCAGCGGCGAAGCGCTCGTTGAGGCGGGCGCGCAGCGCCTCCACCTCGGTGACGTCCACCTCCTCGACGTAGGTGAAGTGCGGGATGTGGCGTTTCGCCTCCTGCATCTTTTGCGCGATCTTGCGCCTGAGGCCGATGACCGGCACCGCGGTCTCGTCGTTGCGTTCGGCGTACGCCGGCCCGCCGGCCGCCGGCAAGCCTGATCCGCGCGGCGCGGCGGACTTTGCGTCGAGGTCCGACTGCAGGATGCGGCCGCCGGGGCCGGTCCCGACGATGAGCTTGAGGTCGATGCCGGCTTCACGCGCACGCTGGCGCACCGCGGGCGAGGCCAACGGCTTGCCGTCCGAACTGACGGCTGGTGATGTTGACGGTGCGGGCACGGAACGCACCGGTGCGTCCACGCGTGCAGCCGGCGGCGCGACCGCTGCGGCCATTGCCTTGACCGGTGGCGGAGCCGGCGCGGCAGCGGGCTTGTCCCTCGGACCCTTCAGGTTGCCCTCCCCTTCGACCTCGATGCGCACCAGTTCGGCACCGACGGCGAGCACCTCACCGACCTTGCCGCCGAGTGCCACCACCTTGCCCGCCGCGGAGGATGGAATCTCGACCGTGGCCTTGTCGGTCATCACGTCGGCGATGGGTTGCTCCTCGGCCACCATGTCGCCGACCTTGACGTGCCACTCGGCCAGCTCGACCTCTGCGATGCCTTCGCCGATATCCGGCATCTTGATGACGTGGATGCCCATGATTCACAAATCCTTCATGTTTGGGTGACCCTCATTCCCTGTCATTCCCGCGAAAGCGGGAATCCATTTTTCCTTGACATCAAATGGATTCCCGCTTTCGCGGGAATGACATGTTCTTGGCAGCAATCAACCGACGCATGACATCAGCCCTGCAGGGTTTTCTTCAGCGCCGTCGCCACGCGCGCGGGCACAGGGAAATAGTCCCATTCCTGCGCGTGCGGGTACGGCGTGTCCCAGCCGGTGACGCGTTCGATCGGCGCCTCAAGGTGGTAGAAGCAGTTCTCCTGCACCAGCGCCATCAACTCGGCGCCGAAGCCGCTGGTGCGCGTGGCCTCGTGCACGATCACGCAGCGGCCGGTCTTTTTCACCGACTCGACGAGGGTGTCGAGATCGAGCGGCCAGATGCTTCGCAGGTCGATGATCTCGGCATCGACGCCGCTCTCCTCGGCCGCAGCCTGCGAGACATAGACCATGGTGCCGTAGGCAATCACCGTGACCTCACTGCCCGGCCGCACGATGGCGGCAGACTCCAGCGGCACGGTGTAGTAGCCCTCCGGCACTTCCCCCTTCGGGTGCTTGGACCAAGGCACCACCGGCTTGTCGTGATGGCCGTCGAACGGGCCGTTGTAGAGCCGCTTGGGCTCGAGGAAAATCACCGGGTCGTCGTTCTCGATGCAGGCGATCAACAAGCCCTTGGCATCGTACGGGTTGGAGGGCATCACGGTGCGGATGCCGCAGACCTGCGTGAACATCGCCTCCGGACTTTGACTGTGCGTTTGGCCCCCGTAGATGCCGCCGCCGCAGGGCATGCGCATCGTCATGGGGCAGGTGAAATCGTTGACCGACCGAAAGCGCAGCCGCGCGGCCTCCGAAACGATCTGGTCGATGCCCGGATAGACGTAATCGGCAAACTGGATCTCCACCACCGGCCGCAATCCATACGCACCCATGCCAACGGCCGCACCGATGATGCCGCCTTCGGAGATCGGCGAGTCGAACACCCGCGACTTGCCATACTTCTTCTGCAGCCCCTCGGTGCAGCGAAACACGCCGCCGAAGTAGCCCACATCCTGGCCAAACAAGACGACATTGTTGTCGCGCTCCAACATCACATCCATGGCCGAACGCAAAGCCTGGATCATGGTCATCTGCGTGGTCTTCATGTTTCCGCCGTCGGGCATGGTTGTTTTCCTTTGCAATCTTTCAGTCACGCTGATGCCAGTTTTCCGCGCGGTGTTTGGCTGATGAAGCCCCCCTTTGGAAAAGGGGGGTTGGGGGGATTTGAGATGGCCGATTCATCACCGCTGCAAATCCCCCTCAGCCTTGCAGGCCGCGTTGGCCTCCATATCGGCCAACCGTTTCGCAAGCGCGGCGCATGCGCCGCGAATTCCTTGCTCCACCCCCCATTTCCAAAGGGGGACGTGCCACCCCTTCACCGCGCAAAAAATCTGACCTTCGGCCCTCATCCAATTCCCAATTCCGCACGCTGCCGCTTCAAATGCGCCGGCATGTCCTTGTACACATCCTCGAACATCTCACTCGCCGGATGGACATGTCCGTCGGCCAGCGTGCCATGGCTCTCGGCTTCCTTCTGCGCGGCGGCGACCTCGCCCTCCACCTGCTTCTTCAGCGCCTCGTGCTCGGCGTCCGACCAGATGCCCAGCGCGACCATGTGCTGCTTCAGGCGCGCCACCGGGTCGCCCAGCGGGAAACGCGCGGCGTCGTTGTCGGGGCGGTATTTGGTCGGGTCGTCCGAGGTCGAGTGCGCGCCGGCGCGGTAGGTGACCCACTCAATGAGCGTGGGGCCGTGGTTGCTGCGCGCGCGCTCCAGCGCCCATTTCGATGCGGCGTACACCGCCAGGAAATCATTGCCGTCAACCCGCAGAGAAGCGATGCCGCAGCCCACGCCACGCGCGGCGAAGGTGGTGCCCTCGCCGCCTGCGATGGCCTGGAAGGTGGAAATGGCCCACTGGTTGTTGACCACGTTGATGATCACCGGCGCGCGGTAGACGTGGGCGAAGGTCAGCGCGGTGTGGAAATCCGATTCCGCCGTGGCGCCATCGCCGATCCAGGCCGAGGCCACCTTGGTGTCGTTCTTGATCGCCGAGGCCATGGCCCAACCGACGGCCTGGATCACCTGCGTAGCCAGGTTGCCGGAGACGCTGAAGAAGCCGTGCTTCTTGTACGAATACATCACCGGCAATTGCCGGCCCTTCATCGGATCGCGCCGGTTGGAGAACAACTGGCACATCATCTCCACCATCGGCACCTCGTCGTTGGCCAACAACAAACCCTGCTGTCGATAGGTGGGGAAACACATGTCGCCAGGCGTGAGCGCCATCCAGTGCGCGGTGGCAATGGCTTCCTCGCCCAGGCACTGCATGTAGAACGAGGTCTTCTTCTGGCGCTGGGCAACCAGCATGCGCGCATCGAAGGCACGGGTCTTGAGCATCGCGCGCATGCCGCGCTTCAGGAACGCAGCATCGACCTTCGGGTCCCAGGGGCCGACGGCCTGGCCCGTGTCGTCGAGCACGCGGATCAGCGCGAAGGCCAGGTCGATGGTTTTGGCCGGCACCTCGTTGATCGGCGGCTTGCGTTTGGAGCCGGCGGCGGACAGATGCAGGTAGGAAAAATCGGTTTCGCAACCGGGGCGGCCGGTGGGCTCGGGCACGTGCAGCCGGAGTGGCTCGCGCGCGGGGGATGCTGCCGTCATCGTCTCGCTCCTCGCAGGGTTGTGCCCTGGTTTCGATCTAGGTGTCGAACTGTTTTGTGTTGCCGAATCCGCGCCGCGGGATCGCCGGGGTGTGGATTCGGAAATGCTGGGGAGGATTCTAGCGCGGGATGGGATGCGGGTTTTTCGTGCCTTTGGAGTCGTCCCCGTGTAGACGGGTAGCCCTTGCTACGCATTGACTTTTCGTTCAGCCAGTGGAATGGCGATACGTTGAATTCTGCTTCGGCAGCGGGTCGCTGCAGAGCAATCTTTCACTCTGCGCAGCGGGCCACACCTACTTCGGAATACAGAAATCGACACTCCTGCAAACCCGCAGCGTCCCGCTCTGCGCATCCTTCACCGGCTCGAACTCCGCCTTCTTGAAAGCCGCAATGACCTGCGCATCGAAGTAGCTCCCGACATGGCTCTCGGCGTCGCGGTCCACGACGCGAACGTCGAGGGTCTTGCCTGTTTTGGCGTCCACGTCGATGGCGATGAAGAGGTTCGCTTCCAGCCGGTCTTCCTGGGCCGTGAATGGAAAGCGCAGGCCTGCCATCACTTCCTTTTCGTTGCGCATTTTCGGCGGGCTGGCCGCCGGGGTCTCTCCGATCGTGCGGATGTCCAGTCGATTCATCACGACGGGCGCGCCGTCTTCGATCGCGAAGGTCACCACCGCTTCCAGACGGGATGCGGCCGGCTTGCAGGTCGAGTCCATGGCCGGACGCGCGCGCCACATGGACGCTTCGTGGATCGTGGCTTGCGCAAAGGCATCTGCATCGGTGCCCTTAGGTCGCGCGACCAGGTCATACAGCCGACCGCGCCGATCCAACTGGGCGGTCAGTTGGACTTCGCCCGTCAGGCCTCTTTTCCGGGCATCAACGGGATACGCGGGATCCGTCACCTTGCATCGCGAGGCACCCCACGCGTTGTAGCGCAGGCGGACTTCTTGTTTCGCCGAGGCAGGATCAATCGCGGGTTGTGGGCGCGGATCAACAGGCTGCTGCCCGGTCGCATGCATGCACGACACGCAAACAAGGAAGGCCGCAATAACGATTGTGGCGCGACCCCGCTTGTTTGCAGAACCAGGCGCTTTCATGCGTGGCTACGCCGCCGCCTTGATCCTGATTTCCTTCTTGTCCCCTGCCCCCGGATTCCGAAACCGCTCCAGCAACTCCCACTCCCGTTTCTTCGCCTCGACAAAGTGCTGGTGTTTCACATGCCCGTACCCGCGGATGTGCTCGGGAATCGAGGCGATGTCGACGGCCAGGTCAAAGTTGTCTGCTGATAGCTTGCCCAACAATTCGTCGATCGTCTTCTCGTAATCCGCAATCGACTGCCGTTCGGTCTTGCGCTCCTTGGTGTAGCCGAACACATCCAGCACGCCACCGCGCAGCCCGCGGAACTTGGCCAGGATGCTGAACGCGGTCATCATCCACGGGCCGAACACGGACTTCGGCGCGATACCCGTCACCGGGTCCGGCGGGTTCATCAGCGGCGGGGCGAGGTGGAAGGTGATCTTGTAGTCGCCGTCGAAGGTGTCGGCCACGCGTTTCCTGAAATCCGATTCCGCGTACAGCCTTGCCACTTCGTATTCATCCTTGTAGGCCATGAGCTTGAAGTAATAGCGTGCCACGGCGACCGCCAGCGCCTTCTTGCCCGGCACCTTTTCGCTTTCAGCCTTCTGGACCCGCTCGACCAGCGCGCGGTATTTCGCCGCGTAGGCCGCATCCTGATAGGCGGTGAGAAATTCGACGCGGCGCGCCACCATCTCCTCCAGCGTTTCCGAGATGCGCTGCGTGGCCGGCTTGGCTTCCGGCGGCGTGGCGGCCTTTTGCACGGACCTAAGGTCCACCGCCGCGCGCCGTCCCCAATCGAACGCCTGCTTGTTCTTCTCCACGGCCGCGCCGTTCAACTCGATGGCGCGCAGGATCGAGGCGAGCGAGAGGGGGATCAAGCCCTTCTGCCAGCCAAACCCCATTACGAACGGATTGGCATAGATCGAATCGCCCAGCAGTGCCGTGGCGAGGTTGGTGGCATCGACGAATTCCACCGCCGTCATCGCATCGCGCAGCACTTCTTCCATGCCCTGCACCGGGATGTGCAGGTCCGGGTTCTTGGTGAAGTCGCCCGTGGGAGAAACGTCCGCGTTCACCACGCCGGAGGTCACGCCCTTCTGCATCTTGGCGATGGCTTCATCTGATGTGGAAACGATCATGTCGCAACCGAGCAGCGCCTGCGCCTCGCCGGCCGCGATGCGCACGGCGTAAATGTCCTCTGGGCGTTTTGCGATGCGCACGTGCGTGTACACGCTGCCACCCTTTTGCGCCAACCCGGTCATATCGAGGATGGCCACACCCTTATTTTCCAAGTGCGCCGCCATGCCGAGCAGCGCGCCGATGGTCACCACGCCGGTACCGCCCACACCCGTGACGAGGATGCCCCAGGGTTTGTCCAGCGACGGCAGCGTGGGTTCGGGCAATGCGGCGAGCACTTCCTGCACCACCGGCTTCTTCTTCCTCAACTGCCCGCCTTCGATGGTGACAAAGCTGGGGCAGAAGCCCTTCACGCAGGAGAAGTCCTTGTTGCAGGACGATTGGTCGATGGCGCGCTTCCGGCCGAATTCGGTTTCCAGCGGCACGATCGATACGCAATTGGAGGCCTTGCCGCAATCGCCGCAGCCCTCGCACACCAATTCGTTGATGAACACGCGCTTTTGCGGGTCCGGGAAGGTGCCGCGCTTCCGGCGACGCCGCTTCTCGGCGGCGCAGGTCTGGTCGTACACCAGGACGGACGTGCCGGGGATTTCGCGCAGCATGCGCTGCACCTCGTCGAGTTCATCGCGGTGGTGCACCGTGACCCCCGGCGCCAGCGCAGACTGGATCTCCTGCGACTGGTACTTGTCCGGGTCATCCGTCACCACGACCACTTTTGTCACGCCTTCCGAATGCACCTGGTGCGTGATCATCGGCACGCTGATCGGTCCGTCCACCGGCTGGCCGCCGGTCATCGCTACCGCATCGTTGAACAGGATCTTGTAGGTGATGTTGACCTTGGCGCCGATGGAGGCGCGAATCGCCAAAAGCCCGGAGTGGTAGTACGTGCCGTCGCCCAAATTGGCAAAAATATGCTTTGTGTCCGTGAACGGTGCGATGCCAGCCCAAGGCACGCCCTCGCCGCCCATTTGCGTGAAGGTCATCGTTTGTTCAGGGCGAATCCAGGTGGCCATGTAGTGGCAGCCGATGCCGGCCAGCGCCTTGGAGCCCTCGGGCACCTTGGTCGAGGTGTTGTGCGGGCAGCCGGAGCAGAACATCGGGATGCGCGCCGCCTTGGCGCGCGGGCGCTCCAACGCGGCTTCCTTGTCCTCGATGAACTTCATGCGCGCTTCGACGATCTTGCTGGTGTAGAACTTGGCGATGCGTTTGGCGATCACGCGCGCGATCATCGCCGGCGTCAGTTCGCTGGCCGCCGGCAGCAGCCAGGCGCTGCGCTCGACCTCCCACTCGCCGTGCTCGTCGTACTTGCCGATCACGCGCGGGCGCACGTCGTCGCGCCAGTTGTAGAGCTGCTCCTTCATCTGGTACTCGATGAGCTGGCGCTTTTCCTCCACCACCAGCACCTCCTCCAGCCCCTGCGCGAACTCGCGCACCGCGGTCGGCTCCAGCGGCCAGGGCATGCCGACCTTCATCAAGCGGATGCCGATCTCGGCCGCGTGCCGCTCGTCGATCCCCAGGTCCTGCAACGCCTGCAGCACGTCGAGGTAGCTCTTGCCCGAGGCGATGATGCCCAGCCGGGGCTTGGGCGAATCGATGGTGACGCGGTTGAGCTGGTTGGCCCGGCAGTAGGCCAGCGCGGCGTAGACCTTGTCGTGCTGGAGCCTAAGTTCCTGGGTCAGCGGCGTGTCCGGCCAACGGAGGTGCACGCCCTCCTTGGGCAGCGTGAAATCTTCCGGCAGGAGAATCTTCGGGTTGTCGATGTCGATGTTCACCGAGGCCGAGGCATCCACCGTGTCGGAGATGCACTTGAACGCCACGTAGCAGCCCGAGTAGCGGCTCATCGCGAAACCGTGCAACCCGAGCTCGATGATTTCCTGCACCCCGGTCGGATACAGCACCGGGATCATGGCTGCGTCGAAGATGTGCTCCGACTGGTGCGGCAGGGTCGAGGATTTGCAGGCGTGGTCGTCGCCCGCCACCAGCAGCACGCCGCCATGCTGGCTGGCGCCGGCCGCGTTGGCGTGCTTGAACACATCCACCGAGCGGTCCACGCCCGGGCCCTTGCCGTACCAGATGCCGAACACGCCGTCGTAGCGGGCACCGGCAAAGAGACCCACCTGCTGCGAGCCCCACACCGCGGTGGCGGCCAGTTCCTCGTTCACGCCCGGCGTGAAGTGGATGTGGTGCTTCTTCAAGAAGTCCCGCGCCTTCCACAGCGCCTGGTCGTAGCCGCCCAGGGGCGAACCGCGATAGCCGGAAATGAACCCGGCCGTGTTCAGGCCTGCGGCCAAGTCGCGCGCGCGCTGGATCATCGGCAGCCGCACCAGCGCCTGGGTGCCGGTGAGGAAGACGCGGCCGTGGTCGAAGAGGTACTTGTCGTCGAGCGTGACGTTGGCGAGCGCAGAAGGGGAAGGGGCGCCGGACGGCGCAGGGACGGCAGACATCGGGAGACTCCTCAAAATCGTGTTTCGGGGCGTGTTCTCGCGCGCCAAGGCGGGGCCGCGCGGGGCCGGTTCTTCAAGGGATTGTGTCCCTGTCCGAAGGCGGGCGCAAGTATACGGGAACTGGTTGGAAGCCACTGCGCGGCCAAATCCCGATGCTGTGGAGCTCGCCGTACACCCGGCACGTGTGCGCTCCTCGCATCGGGCTTTGACCAGTCGCTACGCTTCCAACCCGTTCCCTGCGCTGCACTTGGCGCCGTGAATACACTTGGGCACCGATTCCGAACCCACATTGGCGATAATCAGGGTCGCTTCCCCGCCTTCGGATCCCATGCGCGCTCCCTTGCTTGTCCTGGCCGTTGCCGGCCTCACCGCCTGTTCCACCCTCGACCCCCACAACATCATCGGCCGGCGCAACGCAGTGCATGCGCCGGCGGTGTCGCCCGTGCCCTCGAAAGATGACGGCTGGCGGCAGGCGGCGCTGGAGGCGGTGTGGACCACGATCAACGAGCGGTACTACGACCCGAAGCTCAATGGCGTCGACTGGAAGGCGGCGCGCGCCCAGTACGAACCGCTGCTGGCCAAGGCGGGCGAGGAGGAGTATTGGGAACTGCTCGACAAGATGGCGGGTGAGCTCAAGGACTCGCACACGCGCGTGGAGTCGCCCCGGCGCGTGGAGGAAATCAACAACCAGGAGTCGCATTCCCTGGGGCTCAATTTCACCGAACTGGACGGCAAGCTCGTGCTCACCAGCGTGCATCCGGATTCGGATGCGTACTGGGCCGGCGCGCGCACGGGCATGGCCATCCTGTCCATCGACGGGCGCCCGGCGTTGGCGTACTACCGGCAACTGGTGGCCGAGGCGCGCGAGTCCTCGACGCCCTGGGCGCGCACGCGCGGCGCGGTGCGCAAGATCAACAGTGGGGCGCTGAAGTCGAAATCCACGATGGTGTTCGAACGCGCGGATGCCGGTCAGCCGGTGAGCACCATCACGGCCGCCATGGAGCGGCGCAAGTTTTTCTCCCCGCCGTCGATGATCTCGCGCACCCTGCCCTCGGGCTTCGGCTACGTGCGCTTTTCGGGATTCCAGGAATCATTGCGCGGCCGCGTGATCGCCGCCATCGAGGAACTCAAGGACACGCCCGGGCTGATCCTCGACCTGCGCAACAATGGCGGCGGCTCCGGCGACATGGCAGCCGCGATCATGGGGCGGTTTTTCGAGAGCGACCAGAAGGGCGCGAAGGTGCTCACGCGCACCGGCAAGCCGGTCACCGTGCTGTTCGTGCCGGTGATCAAGACCGAACCGGTGTTGAAGGGCGCGGGCAAGTCCGCGTACCTCAAACCGCTGGTGATCCTCACCAACGCGGGCAGCGCCTCGGCCTCAGAAATCGTGTCCGGGGGCTTGCAGGATGCGGGGCGCGCGACCATCGTCGGCGAGCGCACCTGCGGGTGCCTGTTAGGGTACATCGGCTATGCCGACTTACCCGGCGGCGGCCAGCTGGCGTACAGCGAGATCGGGTTCGTGACCCCCAAGGGCCGGCGCATCGAGGGCGAGGGCGTGGTGCCGGACCGGGCCGTGACGCTATCGGCGGAAGACTATCGCCTGCAACGCGATCGCGCGCTGGAAGCTGCGGAGGCGGTGTTGGCCACCAAGGTTGCGGCGGAGAAGGCGAAATAGGGATTGGGGGCTGGGGGCTGGGGGCTCGGAGGCTCGGGTCTGATGACTGAACCGGCGCAGCGACAAATGCATTGAAACGGATGGATGACATGAAGATCCTCATTCTGGGCGCCGGCGGGACCGGTGGCTATTTTGGCGGGCGGCTGATCGAGGCCGGACGCGACGTCACGTTTCTGGTGCGCGAAAAGCGTGCGGCGCAGCTGGCCGCGCAGGGGTTGATCGTCGAACACAAGGGCGAGCGGTTCACGGTGCCGGCCAGGACCGTGCTGGCGTCCACGGTGAAGCCGGACTACGACGCGGTCATCCTCTCCTGCAAGGCCTATGACCTCGACGACGCCATCGCCACGCTCAGGCCGGCGCTGGGCGACGCCACTGCCATCGTGCCCCTGCTCAACGGCATGACGCACCTGGACACGCTCGACGCCGCCTTCGGACCGGCGCGCGTGCTGGGCGGCCTGTGCCAGATCGCCGGCACCTTGACCCCGGACGGCGTGGTGAAGTCGATGATGGATGCGCACCTGATCGCCTGGGGCGCGCGCATGCCATCGCAGAAAGCCGTCGCCGACGAACTCGGCCGCGCGTTCGACGGCACCCGGGCCGACTGGCGCGTGTCCGACAACATCATCGGCGAGATGTGGGAGAAGGTGGCGTTCCTCGCCACCCTGGCCTCGATGACCTGCCTGATGCGCGGCAGCGTGGGCGACATCCTCGCCGCACCCGGCGGGGCGGAGCTTTTGCAGCGCACGTTCAACGCCAATGCGTCGATCGCGGAAAAAGCCGGCCACCCCATTTCGGAGGCGTTCCGCACCCGCGCCACGCGCATCCTGGCCACGCCCGGCGCGCCGCTGACGGCCTCGATGTTGCGCGACCTGGAGTCCGGCGGGCGCGTAGAGGCCGACCCCATCGTCGGGTTCATGCTGGGCAAGGCGCGCGAATTCGGCCTCGACGACGGACCGCTGTCGATCGCGTACACGCACCTCAAGGCCTACGAAAGCCGGCGCGCCCGGGAGTCGCTGCCAATTCAGCAGGCCAAACCCTAGCACGGGCGCGCCTTCCAGGCCTAAAACGGCCGGAACGCCGCACCAGTCCTAGACTTTGACTTCGAGGTTGTCGATCAGGCGCGTGCTGCCGAGGCGCGCCGCGGCAAGGATCACCAGTTCACGGTCGCCGGGCGCCGGCTCGCGCAAGTCGGATTGCCGGCGAATCGCCACGTAATCCGGCTTCCAGCCGCGCGAGGTCAACGCGAACACGCTGTCGCGCTCGATCACCGCCAGCTCGCGCTCCCCGGCCAGCAGGCGCCGCCGCGCCTCATTGAGCGTGGCAAACAGCGCGGGCGCTTCCTTGCGCTCGGCGGCCGACAAATAGCGGTTGCGCGACGAGAGCGCGAGGCCATCGTCGGCGCGCACGGTGTCCATCAGCAGCAGTTCCACCGGCACATCGAACTGTTTGACCATGTTGGCCAGCACGCGGCACTGCTGGTAGTCCTTCTTGCCGAACACCGCCAGGTGCGGCTGCACCATGTTCAGCAGCTTCAGCACCACGGTGGCCACGCCGCGGAAGTGCCCGGGGCGCACCTGGCCCTCCAGGATGTGCTGGATGTCCGGCAGGTCCACGGTGGTGGTCTGCGGGGCCGGATACATGACCGTCTCGTCGGGGGCAAACACGACATCGACGCCGGCCGCCTCGCAACGCGCGCAATCGTCGGCCAGCGTGCGCGGATAGCGGTCGAAGTCCTCGTTCGGCCCGAACTGCAGGCGGTTGACGAAGATCGACACCACCACGCAGGTGGCATGCGCGCGCACCAGGCGCGCCAGCGCGATGTGCCCGTCGTGCAGGTTGCCCATGGTGGGCACGAAACCGATCGAGTCTTCGCGCGCCAGGCGGGCGCGCAGCGCAGGGATGTCGTGAATCAGGTCCATGGCTCGAAAGGGACGTGGGGCCGGCTCAGCCGGCGCTGATGTACTCGCGCTTGCCGCGCAGGGTGTCGACGCGCTGCATCAGCAGATCGAGGTGCTCGCGGTTGCCCGCGAAGTCGAAGCGGTCGCTGTTGACGATCAAGAGCGGCGCCTCGTCGTAGTCGTAGAAGTGCCGGGTGTAGGCCTCCGACAGCTTCAGCAGGTAGTCCTCGCCGATGCTCTTTTCCATCGGCCGGCCGCGCTTGGCGATGCGCGCGAGCAACTGGTCGACCGAGGCCTGCAGGTAGATCACCAGGTCCGGCTCGGGGGCCTGCGGCTTGAGGTGATCGTAGAGCTGCGAATAGAGCTTGAACTCGTTGTCGTCGAGCGTGAGGCGCGCGAACAGGCGGTCCTTGGCCAGCATGTAGTCGGCCACGGCGCGTTTGTCGAACAGGTCGGGCTGCCGCACGGCCGAGAGCTGGTTGATGCGCTGGAACAGGAAGAACATCTGCGTGGAAAACGCGTGGCGCTTCATGTCGCGGTAGAACAGCGGCAGGAACGGGTTGGCGCCCGGATCCTCGAGGATCAGCTCCGCGCCGGTGCGCTCGGCGATCAGGCGTGCCAGCGTGGACTTGCCGGCGCCGATCGGCCCTTCCACCACGATCAGGCGGTGCTTCATGCCGCCTCCGCATCATCTAGGCGCACCACGCCGCGCGCGTCGAGGCGCGCCAGGCAATCGGCGGCGCGCCCGCGGCCGGGGATGGTGGCGTCCGGTTCGATCTCGACCAGCGGCACCAGCACGAAGGCCCGCTCGTGCATGCGCGGGTGCGGCGTGGTCAGGTGCTCGTCGTCGATCTGCCAATCATTGAACAACAAGAGGTCGAGGTCGAGCGTGCGCGGGCCGTCGCGCTCGCCGCGCACGCGGCCGTGGCTCTGCTCGATGCCGGCAAGGTGACGCAGCAGGATGTGGGGCGACAGCGTGGTCTCGGCCATGGCGACGGCGTTGATGAACGGCGGCTGGTCGACGATGCCCACCGGTGCCGTGCGATACAGCGAGGACACCTTGACCAGGGACACGTCCGGGATGTCGTCGATTTCTCGGAACGCTGCCTGCACCTGCCAGGCCGGGTTGCCGAGGTTGCTGCCCAGCGCGATGTACGCCTGCGACCGGAACGACGGCAGCGTGGCCGGGGAAAAGCTCATGCGCCCTGGCCCGGTTCCGCGTCGGACGACGCGTGGCCGGCATCCTGGCCTGCGTCGCTTCCGCCTTCGCCCCCGCCGCCCACAGGTGCGGGCTTGCGCCGGCGGCGCTTGCGCTTCTTGCGCGACGGGTCTTCATCGGCCACGCACATCTCAGCGCGCTCCGCCTCGTCGGCAAACTGGAAGCGCTCCCACCATTGCGCGATGTCCGGGTCGGCATCGCCGACCTCCGAGCGCAAGGCGAAGAAGTCGTAGCAGGCGCGGAATCGCTCCATGCCCAGCGTCCGGTAGGCACGGTTCGGCCCACGCTGCAGGAAGCGCGGCTGCGAGATCCAGATTTCCTTGATGTTCGGATCCAGCCGGCGCGGGATGGCCAGCGTGGCGCGCTGCTGGTCGAGCACCGCGTCCATGGCCTCGTGCCAGGCCTGCGGCGTACGCAGCCCGCGGGCCTCGAGGGCGGCGATCTTCGCCTGCACCAGGTGCCAGAACAGGGCTGCGAACAGGAACGCCGGCGACACCCCCTTGTCGGCGGCAATGCGCTCGTCGGTGCGCTCCAGCGCCAGCCGGACGAATTTCGCCTCCGTGCGGTCGGCGGTCAGCGTCTCGGCCACCGGGATCAAGTTGCGGTGCAGGCCGAGCCTGACCATGTTCGACAGCCCCGCCAGCGCGTGGCCGGACAGGAGCAGCTTGAGCATCTCGTCGTAGAGCCGCGCGGTGGGCACGTTCTCGAGCAGCGCGAGCATGGCCGGGATCGGCTTCTCGGTCGCCGGCTCGATGGCGAATTCGAGCTTGGCCGCCAGGCGCGCCGCGCGCAGCATGCGCACCGGATCCTCGCGGTAGCGCGTCGCGGCGTCGCCGATCATCACCACGCGCTTCTTGCGGATGTCGGACAGCCCGCCGACGAAGTCGTGCACCGTTTCATCGTGCGGGTTGTAGTAGAGCGCGTTCATGGTGAAGTCGCGGCGCACCGCGTCCTCCTCGCGGGTGCCGAACACGTTGTCGCGCGTGAGCCGCCCGTGCTCGTCGGCGCGCGCCTGGTGTTCCTCCGCCGGTCCGCCTCCATCAGCGCCCGCATTGGCATGGCTGCTGCGATAGGTGGACACCTCGATGGTCTCGTCGCGGAACATCACGTGCACGATGCGAAAGCGCCGCCCGATGATGCGCGCGCGGCGGAACACGCCGCGCACCTGCTCGGGCGTGGCATTGGTGGCCACGTCGAAATCCTTCGGGTGCCTGCCGAGCAGGAGGTCGCGCACCGCACCGCCGACGATGTAGGCATCGTACCCGGCGGCCTGCAAGCCCTCGCAGGTCTGGATCGCGGCGCGCGAAATGTCGCCGCGGTCGATGCGGTGCTCGGCCGCGGCATGCACGCGCCAATGGCCCTCGGCGCGGCCCTGGCGGGCGGCGCGCTGGCCGCCGAACACTTTTTCGATCAGGCGGCGGATCATGCGATCAGGTCGAGGATGGGCCAGCCCTGGGTGCGGGCATGCTCGCGCAGCACCGCATCCGGGTTGACCGCCACCGGGTGCGACACCGCCTCGAGCAGCGGCAGGTCGTTGAGCGAATCGCTGTAGAAATACACCTTGTCGAACGCGGCCAGCGACTGGCCGCGCCCGCCGAGCCATTGCTCGACGCGCGTGATCTTGCCCTTGCCCATCGACGGCACGCCGGTGGAACGCCCGGTATAGCGGCCGTCAAGCACCTCGACTTGGCAGGCAATCAGGTGGTCGACCTCGAACAATTCGCGCGCCGGCGCGGTGAGGAATTCGTTGGTGGCGGTGACGATGCAGGTGAGGTCCGCGTCGTGCCGGCGCACCAGTTCCAGCGCATTGGGCCGGATCATCGGTTTCACCGCCTCTTCGATGTAGCGCGCGTGCAGCGGGGCCATGTCCTCCACCGACTTGCCGGCGATGAACGACAGCGCGAACGCGAGGTACTCCTCGATGTCGAGGATGCCGGCCTTGTACTGCGCCCAGAAGGCGTCGTTGCGGCGCTTGTAATCGGCCGCCTCGATCAGGCCCTCGCGCACCAGGAACTCGCCCCAGGCGTGGTCGGAATCGCCGGCCAGCAGCGTGTAGTCGAGGTCGAACAGCGCGAGGTTCATGCCGGCAATCCCAGGCCGGGCTGCGCCATGTCCTTGAGCATCGGCACGGTGATTTCGCGGCCGGTCTCGATCGAGTGGTGGTCCAGCGCGTCGAGGAAACTCATTAGCGAGGGCATGTCGCGCCGCGCGTGGCGCAGCAGGTACTGCAGCACGTCATCGCGCAGGTCGAATCCGCGCGAACGCGCATGGGCGCGCAGCGCCGACGACTTCTCATCATCGCTCAACGGGTGCAGCTGGTATACCAGGCCGCTGCCCAGGCGCGAGGCCAGGTCGCGGCGCAACGGCAGGTCGCGCGGGGCGACCGGTCCGGTGGCCACCAGGCGGCCGCCGGTGGCGGCGTGTTCATTGATCAGGTTGAACAGCGCCTGCTGGCCGCCGTCGTCCAGCCGCTGCACGTCGTCGACCACGACCTGGGCCGTGGTGCACGCCTCGGGGAACGCCGTCCAGCCCGGGCACGCCGCGAGCGCCGCGGCGCAATGCGACTTGCCGGCGCCCGCCGCCCCCCACAGGTACAGCACTTTCGCCGCACCGCCCGCCGCCATCGCGCGCACGGCCGCCAGCGCCTCGGCGTTGCGCCCGGCGACAAAGTTCTCGAACGACGGGCGCGGCGCGGGAATGAGGTCGAGGAGGAGCTGTTTCACGGGCGAAATTATAGCCGCCGCCCCCCACCCGGCCCGCCAAACGAAACAGCCGGCGCAAGGCCGGCTGTTCGGGGTGATGCCTGCGTCCGCGCTCAGAACTCGTAGCGCAGCGTCACCTGCATGGCCCACTGCGACTCGCCGCGCGCCTGGCGGTCGGTGAAGTCGTTGGGGCGGCTGGACACGCTGTACACGTACTTGTTGGTGGCCGGGTCGATGCCGACGAAGTTGACGAAGCTGCGCGTCTGCCCGCCGTTGCCGTTGAACGCCATTTCCGTGATGCGGCCCCAGCGCTTGTTGAGCAGGTTGCCGAAGTTCAGGATGTCGAACACCACCACCGCCTTGTGGCCCTTGAAGAAACTCGGCAGTTCCTGGCTCACGTTGATGTCGACGCTGTTGGTCCACGGCGAAAACGCGCTGTTGCGCTCGACCGTCTTGCCGGCGAACTTGGCCAGCGAACCCTCCGAATTGACGATGTCCCAGAAACGCTGCTCGTTGGCGCGGCTGCCGCCGGTATCGCCCAGGAAGATCACGTCGCCGGAACCAAAGGCGCGCGGGATGTACATCAGGTCGTTGCCGCCGTTGGCGTCGCCGTTCATGTCGTTCGAGAACGTCCAGCTGTACGGCTTGCCGGAGCGGCCTTCAAAGAACATGCCGAAGCGCGTCTTGTAGCCCTTGAAGAACTGCTTTTCCCAACGCAGCGTGGCGTTGATGCGGTCCTTGGTCAGGTACGCGGAATTGGACACCTCGTTGTCGTTGGGGTTGACCGCCGCGCGCGAGTTCCAGTTCGAATTCGCCACCGAAGAGGTCAGGCCGCTGACTTCAGTCTGCTCCGTATAGGTGTAGGCGAGCGACCAGTCGAGGCTCTTGAACGCACGGCCGGACAGCGACATCGTCGCCAGTTGGCCGCGACCGCCGTTGGTCTTGGCGGCCAGCAGCACGTTGTTGAATCCCGCGTTCGACATCGCGCGCGCGCGGTTGTCGGCCGCGCAGTTGACCCCGTTGACGGTGCCTGAGGTGATGCGTGCGCCGTTGGCGCTCCAGCAATTGGCATTCAATGCGGTCGGGGTATAGAACAGCTGGCGGCCGTCCGCGCCGTTGCGCACCGGCGCACCGAGGTTCAGGTGCTGGTAATAGATGCCGGACTCGGTCTGCGTGCCCAGGTACTCGAAGCTGGCCACGATGTCCCACCACGGCAGCTGGTGCTCGATGCCCAGGTTCGCTTTCCACACCGCCGGCTGGCCGAGACCCGGTTGCAGGAAGTCCACGTTGGCCGCAGGCGCCGCGCCGGCGAAGTTGGTGACCTGCGCGGCCGGATCGGCGCGGAAGATGCCGCCGGCCACCGGGCAGGCAGCAAAACCGGCCGTGCCGCAACCGACCACGCGCGTCGCCGCACCGGTGTTGGAGTAGATGTTGGAAATCCACACGTTGGCCGCCGCGCCCTGGAACAGGCCGACGCCGCCGCGCACCTGCGTGGGCCGCTTGGAATCGAACGTGTAGTTGAACCCGAAGCGCGGCTGGATCAGCGTGTCGCCGTCGATGTTGATGGTGTTGTCGCGCCCAAAGCCTCCGGTCGCCCGGGTGACCGTGGTGCCCGACACGGAGCCGGCCACGGCGGGCGCCGCCGCCGCGGCATTGGCGATTGGCTTCTGCGGCATCAATGGGGTGTCAACGCGCACGCCGTACTGGATCGTGAGGTTGGGGCTCATGGTCCAGGTGTCCTGCACCGCAACGCCCTGGTTGTTGAGCTTGAACGTGGCAACGCCGTCGTTGAGCGTGCCGCTGGCGTTCAGCGGCACCTGCACCAGGTAGCTCGACGGGCGGCCGCGCGTGAAGTTCTCGAATACCGCCGCATCGACCTGTGCATTGGTGGCGGTCGCACAGTTGATGGTGCCGAAGGAGTAGGTGTAGGTCGCGCTGCTGTTCACGCAGGAGAAGGTGTAGTTGCCCTTGGTGTCCTGCAGGAACGCGTTGAACACCTTGTTTTCGCTGTACTCGAACAGCGCCTTCAACTCATGCTCGCCGCGCGTCCAGTTGGCGCCCAGGTAGAGGTCGTTGGTCTTGGTGTCGAGGATGTTGAAGTGACGGCTGCGCTCGGTGCCGATGTTGATGCTGCGGTTGCCCGTGGAGGCCCCCGCGGGCGCGCCGGCCGGCAGGGCGCCGGTGAAGGTGAACTGCATGGCCGGCAGGTTGGTGTTGTTGATCGGCTCGCTGTGGTATTCGCGATTGGAGAGCTTGGCCTCGGTCGAGAACGTCGGCGTCCAGTCGGCGAACCACTGGCCGACCAGGGTTTCGATGGTCTTTTCCTGGCTGTACCAGTGCGAACTGAGCGAGATCGCCGTCGGCGCGGTGGCAAAGAAAGTCGGGAAGATCGGCTCAGTCTGCTCGGTCTTGGTGTAACGCAGGTTGGCGCGATGCTTGGCGCTGATGTTCCAGTCCACCTTGGCCAAGGTGTCCTTGACGATCAGTTCGCGGCCGGTGGTCTCCAAACTGCCCGCGGCGATGCCGTAGGCACTTTGCGCCAGCGACTGCAAGGTGGAGATTTCGGTGGCCGAAATCGGTGAAATGGAGCTGGCGCCGCTGCCGATTGGGCCGACATCGGGCACCGTGCGCGAGCTCTTCAGTTCTTCGTAGCCGATGTAGAAGAACAGCTTGTCCTTGATGATCGGGCCGCCGAGGGTGAAGCCCTTGGTGGTTTCCTCGAACTTCGGCGCATCGGTGTATGTGTCGGTGGAACGGCTGTAGCGCTGGCCCACAAAGCCGTCGTCGCGGAACACGTAGCTCACCGAGCCCTTGATCTGGTTGGTGCCGGACTTGGTGACGGCGTTGATGTTGCCGCCGGTGTAACCGGTCTGCGAGACGTCGTAGTTGGAGACGTTCACCTGCACCGACTGGATGGCATCGATCGAGATCGGCTGCTTCACGGTCGGCAGGGTGTTGGCTTCCAGGCCGAACGTGTCGGAGATGTTGACGCCGTCGATGGTGATCTTGTTGTAGCGCGAGTTCTGGCCGCCGACGGAGATTTCGCCGCGCTCCTTGTCGGTTTGCGACACGCGCGGATCGGTGCGCGCGAAGTCCTGCAGGTTGCGCTGGATCGACGGCAGGGTTTCGAGTTCCGCGCGGCCCAGCGAGGTGCCGGCACCGATGGCGGTGTTGCTGAACTTGTCCAGGGCCAGCGAACTGCCGGTCACGATCACGGTCTCGACCTGCTGCGCGGCGCCGACTTTCACGTCGACCGCCGTGGTGTCCGCCAGTTGCAGGTACACGCCTTCGCGCTTCTCGGTCACGCCATCCTTGGTGATGGTGATCGTGTAGGGTCCGCCGACGCGCAGGCCACGGGCCACGTAGCGGCCTTCGCTGTCCGTCGTCATCGTGCTGAGGGAACCGGAATCGACGTGCAGCACCGTCACGACGGCACCGGCCAGGGCCTTGCCGTCGGCACTGGTGACCTTGCCGCCCACAGCGGCGGTGGTGTTTTGCGCATACACAGAGGCGGAACCGACCGCGAGGGCGACACAAAGCGCCAGGCGGGAGAAACGGAAGCGTTGTTGTACGTTCATGACTGAAGCTCCGATCGAGAGTGAACTTGAACTGGGGTGGATCTGCGAAGCTGAGATGATTCTTCGAATCCGGCGTGCGAACGGCCGGGCCGCCACTGCAGGTGTGAAAAATTTAACGCCAAATTATGACGGATTCATCTCACATCCGAATACAAAAGCGCGCGTATCTTCGCCCACAAAAACAAAAACACCGCATGAAATCATACGGTTATGGTGCACTTCTCGCCTAAACGCTGACCGCCAAGACGTTTAAATTTCTACTACTTGGTAAGTTTTTGTTGCGCGCCTGCAACAGGCTGCGCGCTAGGCCGGCGCTCCGCGCGCTCAATTCAAGCGTTTGATGCGGCCCATGGGCGGTGGCGTGTACGTGCCGGCGGCCGAGAGGTAACCGACCAGCGCCTCCAGGTCCAGTACGCCGACCTGGCGGTCGGTGCCCTGCGCAAATGCGGCCATGCCTTCGCTGCCTGCAGCGAGAAAGGCATTGGCGACCACGCGGTACTGCAAATCGGACTGCACGGCAGTGCCGTTCAACAGGATCGATTCGGCCAGCACCTTTTGTCCGGCGGGGCGTGCGTTGTCCCATGTATAGGTGAATCCGGCGGAGATGTTGAGGATGCCGGCGCCGGTGAACTGCTGCTCCAGGATGTCCTTGATCTGCCGGCCGGTCAGGTTCATCAGGACCAGGTCGTTCTGGAATGGCTGGGCTTTGAACAGGTCACCGTAGCGGATGCCGCCATCGGGTTGCGGGATGAGCGCCGCACGCAGGCTGCGCGGATTGTTGAAGGCGATCACGGCACCGCCCTTGTCCGGCGCCGCGGACGCCGCCAGGTGCGCATCGGCAACGAGATTGCCGAGCGCCGATTCGCCGGCCGCGTTCGCGATCGGCGGCAGCTCCATGGTGAACCGGGCCACCACGCGGTTTTCCAGCGGCTCCGCCATCGCCACGTAGGCGTTGAGCAACGGGGTCAGTGCCGGATCTTTCGGTCCGGCCGGATCCACGCGGTGGTTGACGGCACGCGAGGACACCATGCGTCCGGACAGGCGGTCGAACGCCACGTCGATCTCGGTCAATGCAATGCCATTGCTGCCCGCGCTGGTGATGAGCCGGCCGTTCGATTCGCAGACGTAATAGCGGTGCGTGTGTCCGGTGATGACCAGTTGCACCATCGGGTCGAACGCATCGGCCACCGTCTTTCCCTTCATGGCCGGCTGGGCCAGCCGGTCCCTGGGGTCGCCTTCCGGCAGGTTGCAATCGCTCAATCCGCCCGGCCGGATGCCGATCCCCTCGTGCATGACCACCACCGCGCTCTTGACATCCTGCGCCGCCAACTCGGGGACCAGCGCGCGCACGGTGTCGGCCTCATCCTTGAACGTGAGCCCGACGGTGCCGTTCGGGCGCACGATGAGCGGCGTATTCTTCAGCACGAGCCCGATGAACGCCAGCTTCACGCCGTCGAACTCGCGAATCGCATAGGGCGGGAACAGGGGCTTGCCGGTGGCCTGCTCGATCACGTTGGCGGCCAGGAATCCGAAACGCGCGCCGGCGTACGGTCCACGGTCCCCGCGGTCGGCGCAGTCGGGCTTGCCATTGCGCTCCACGCAGCCGCCCTTCTGCAAGCGCTTCAGGTGCTCCACCCCGTAGTCGAATTCGTGGTTGCCGACGGCGTTCAGGTCCACCCCGGCCAGGTTCATGGCCTCGATGGTGGGCTCGTCGCGGAAAAAGGCGGACAACAGCGGCGTGGCGCCCACCATGTCGCCCGCGGAGACAAGAATGCTGTGCTTCGCGCCCGCGCGCAGGGCCTTGGCCTTGGCGGCGAATTGCTCGATGCCGCCCGCCAGTTCCATGCGGAATCCGGTGGAGGCGGTGGCGTCGGGCACCGGCACGCGCAGGCCCGGCGTGCGCAGGTTGCCGTGGAAATCGTTGAACGCAATGATCTTCACGGCCACCGGGCCGGGATCTGCGGGCGGCGCGGGCGCCGGGGCCTGCGTCGCGCAACCCGCCAGCGCCAGCAGCGCGGCGGCCAACAGCCGGGGATGCATGTTCATTGGGGCTCGACGATGCGCAAAATTCAAGCGCGCATTCTACGATGCTGCGCCGCGCCGGTCGAACTGCGTGCGGGGATTGCGGCTATCATGCCCATCATTTTTCCGGGCGGCGCAGCCGCCCATTCCGGGGGACACATGCTGGTGTTGCAAAGCCTGGTCGGGTTCGTCCTGATCTTCGCGTTCGCGTGGGCCATATCGGAAAAGCGCGCCGCCGTGCCATGGCGCACGGTCGTCGGCGCCATCGTCCTGCAGGTGGTGCTGCTGTTGCTGTTCCTGAAGTTCCCGTGGTTCAAGGAAATGAGCGCCGTGCTCAACAACGCGCTCAACGGCCTGGCCGACGCCACGCGCGAGGGCACCAAGTTCGTGTTCGGCTACATCGGCGGCGGCGACCTGCCGTTCAAGCTCGAGGAGAACAGGAGCCCCTTCGTGCTCGCCACCCAGGCCCTGCCGCTGGTGATCGTGGTCTCGGCGTTGTCCTCGCTCTTGTTTTACCTGCGCATCCTGCCGGTGATCGTCAATGCGTTCTCCTGGCTGCTCAAGAAAACCATCGGCGTCGGCGGCGCGGTGGGCGTCTCCACGGCGGCCAACGTGTTCCTGGGCACGGTGGAGGCGCCGATGTTCATCCGCCCGTACATCGCCAAACTCACGCGCGGCGAGCTGTTCATCACCATGACTTGCGGCATGGCCGGCATCGCCGGCACGGTGATGGTGCTCTATGGCATCTTCCTGAAAAACGTGGTGCCGGACGCCATCGGCCACATCCTCATCGTGTCGTTCATCAGCGCGCCGGCCGCGATCGCCATTTCCGCGCTGATGGTGCCGCACGAGGGCAAGGTCACCGACGGCATGATCAACACCGGCGTGAAGCAATCCTCGATGATGGACGCCATCACGCAGGGCACGCTGGACGGCGTGGCGACCTTCATCAACATCGTGGCGATGCTCATCGTATTGACCGCGCTGATCGCGCTGGTCAACCTGATCATCGGCCTGGTGCCGCACGAAGGCCGGCCGGCCTACACGCTGCAGGGCCTGTTCGGCCTGGTCATGGCACCGGTGGTGTGGCTGACCGGCGTGCCGTGGGCGGAGGCGCAGACGGCCGGCGCGCTGATGGGCACCAAGACCATCCTGAACGAGTTCATCGCCTTCCTCGACATGGCCAAGCTGCCGGCCGAGGCCCTGAGCGAGAGAAGCCGCGTGATCATGATTTACTCGCTGTGCGGTTTCGCCAATTTCGCCTCGGTGGGCATCATCATCGGCGGCATGGGCACCATGTGTCCCGAGCGGCGGCCGGAGATCATCGACCTGGGCACCAAGTGCCTGGTGGGCGGCACCCTGGCCACGCTGTCCTGCGGGGCGCTGGTCGGCGTGTTCTATTGAAGCGCCCCATGACCATGAGCATCGTTCACCAGACGTCGAAACCGGTCACGCCCCTGATCGTGCTGCATGCGGCCGACGCCGCAGCGGGCATCGCGCGCCTGGCTGCACCGGCGCGTGCGTGGCTGTCCGCCAACGACTTCAAGGCCAAGGCGGGCCAATGGATCGCAGTGCCCGATGCGTCGGGCGGCCTCAAGTGCATCGTGGCCGCCGTTGAGGATGCGGATGATGTGTACGGCCTGTCCGCGTTGCCTTTCGCATTGCCGGCCGGATGCTACGCGCTGAGTGCAGACGGGGCACCGTTGAACCCGGGGGCCGCCGTGCTCGGCTGGGGCCTCGGCGCCTACGAATTCGCGCGCTACCGGAAGCCGCGCACCCCGGCCACGCTGGTGATCGCCGATTCACCCGCCGTGCAACGCGCCAAGGCCACCGTGGCCGCCACCGCTGCGGTGCGCGACCTGGTGAACACGCCGGCCGAGGACATGGGGCCGCAGCACCTGTCCGATGCCGCGCGCGCGCTGGCCGGCGCGCACGGCGCGCGTTTTCGCGAGATTGCCGGCGAGGATTTGCTCCAGGAGAACTTCCCCGCCATCCACGCCGTCGGCCGCGCCAGCCACCGCCCGCCGCGCCTGATCGAACTCGAATGGGGTGATCCTTCCCATCCGCGCATCGCCATGGTCGGCAAGGGCGTGTGCTTCGATACCGGCGGGTTGGACATCAAGACCGCCGACGGCATGCGCCAGATGAAAAAGGACATGGGCGGCGCGGCCAATGCGCTGGGCATGGCGCAACTGATCATGGCCTTGAATCTGCCGGTGCGCCTGCACCTGGTGATCGGCGCCGTGGAGAACGCCATCGCCGGCAACGCCTACCGGCCGGGCGACATCGTGCCCACGCGCAAGGGCCTCATGATCGAGATCGGCAACACGGACGCCGAGGGCCGCGTGGTGCTGTCCGACGCGATTGCCTTTGCCGCCGAGTCGAAGCCGCAACTGTTGATCGACTTCGCCACGCTCACCGGCGCCGCGCGCGTGGCCCTCGGCCCCGAGCTGCCCGCCACCTACGCCAACGACGACGCGTGGTTCGCGAAATTGGACGCCGCGTCGAAGCAAACCGGCGACCCGCTGTGGCGCATGCCGCTCTGGCAACCGTACAACGCGATGATCAAGTCTTCCATCGGCGACATTGTCAACACCGGCGGCCCGCAGGCCGGCTCGGTGACGGCGGCCCTGTTCCTCGAGCACTTCGTGCCGCGCGACCAGGCGTGGATCCACATCGACCTGTTCGCATGGACCCCGAAGGCCAAGCCCGGCCGGCCGGAAGGCGGCGAAGCGCAGACCTTGCGCGCGGTGGTGCGGATGCTGGAGAACGAGTTCGCCGCCAAACCCTAGGACGGGTGCGGTGTTTGGGGCGAAAATGGCCCAAACACCCCGCCAGTGCTTGAGTTACATCCACGCCTGCCTGAATGGCACGGCATGGATGACGCCACGCCTCGCGCGAAGAACAGGCTGACCCCGCCGGCCTTCACCCCAGGATCACCTCGCGCAGGATCATGCGGCTGTACGTTTCACGAACGCCCCCCTTGGCGCGCAGCGCCTCGGTGACGCGCACCAGTTCGTCGCGGTCGGCGCAATTGACGCGCACCGCGTAGTCGAACGAGCCGGTCATCAGCGTGGCGGCCTTCACTTGCGGCATGCCGGCCAGCACGCGCTCGAACGCATTCGCCGCGGTGCCGGATTCGAGCTTGACGTCGATCTGGACTTCGAGCGGCTGGCCGAGCGCGGCGGGATGGATGTCGGCGCGAATGCCGCGGATGGCCCCGGAATGCTGCAGCTTCCTGACGCGCTCGGCGGTGGCGTTGGGGCTCAAATGCACCTTTTCGCCCAGGTCGCGAAAACTGATGCGCCCGTCGCGCGCCAGCATGCCGAGAATAATGCGGTCGATCTTGTCCATGGCCGTTGAAAACTCGGAAGCTATTGGAGATGGGCAGACATTTTCGCATTATTCGCAGCGAGCCCCCGACGATAATCTTGCCTCTACAGTCCGTTTCCGACTTTTTCTCCGTGGAGCCCCCAGAATGCAGCGTCCCGCCGAAGTTCGACCGATCCGCCGCGTGGCCATCAACGCCCTGTCCGCGCTGGCCCTCGTCCTTGTCTCCACCGGCCACGCGACGTTCGCGCAAACATTGACGCGCGTTGACGCCGCGATGCGCAAGCAGGTGGTCGAAGCCGCGATCCGCGAAATGAACGACCGCTATGTATTCCCCGACCAGGCAAAGCAGCTGGAACAGGTCTTGCGGCAAAAACTGGCGGCCAAGGCCTATGACGGCGATGACCTGGCCGACGCGAAGGCGTTTGCCGCCCGCCTGACCCAGGACATCCAGGCCAGCACCAGGGACAAGCACATCCGCGTGCGCCATTCGGACACGGTGCTGCCGCCGATGCGCGAGCGCGACCCGACCCCCGCCGAAATCGAGGACATGCGAAAACGCGGCGCCGCGCTCAACTTCGGCCTCGAGCGCATCGAGCGCCTGCGCTTCAACATCGGTTACCTGGATTTGCGCGGGTTCCAGCCCGCGGCATTCGCGGGCCACAAGATCGCCGCGGCGATGACGCTCCTGTCCGACACCAACGCGCTCATCATCGACCTGCGCCAGAACGGCGGCGGGGACCCGGCGACGGTGCAATTGATCAGCAGCTACCTGTTCGACGTGCCGACGCACCTCAACAACATGTATTACCGCGATGGCGATCGGACCACGCAGGCCTGGACCCACGGCTGGGTGCCGGGCGAACGCTTCGGCCAGGCCAAGCCCGTGTACGTGCTGACCGCGCGGCGCACGTTCTCGGCCGCCGAGGAATTCAGCTACAACCTGAAAAACCTCAAACGCGCGACCCTCGTCGGCGAGACCACTGGCGGCGGCGCACACCCCGGCGGGATGCGGCGCCTGAACGACCACTTCGCGATGTTCGTCTCCAATGGGCGCGCGATCAATCCGATCTCGAAAACCAATTGGGAGGGCGTGGGCGTGGAGCCGGATGTGAAGGTCGACGCGGCCGACGCCCTGCGCGTCGCGCGCCTGGACATCTTGCGGAAGCTCGACACCAGCAAGGAAGACGACGCGTACCGAAAGCAACTGGCCGAGCACATTGCGGAGGTCGAGAAAGACGGAAAGCACAAGTAGGCTCGCACCTTGGCCGGGCACGAAATGTCGCGGCAACATGTTTGGCTGCGCCATCGTGCGGCCTTCCCCTCGCCAAGCCATCGCCACATATCACACCCAGCATGGGCGGGTCGACTTCCTTGCCCGTCGCATGAACCTCCGTTGCTGGCCCTTGCTCGTCACCTTGTGCGGATGCGCCGCACTGCCGCCGGCGCCGCCGCACGATCGAATGACCCTGCTCGCGCACCGCGGCCTCGGGCAGGACTGCGCGCGTGAATCGCTCGACGCCACCACCTGCACGGCCGCGCGCTGGCGCCCATGGCCGGACGGTGGCCACGCCTATCTGGAGAACACGCTGGCCTCGATGCGCGCGGCCTTCGAGGCCGGCGCCGACGTCGTCGAGTTCGACGTCCACCCCACCACCGACGGTCTCTTCGCGGTGTTCCACGACTGGACGCTCGACTGCCGCACCGAAGGGACCGGCGTCACGCGCCGTCACGCGCTGCCCTACTTGCAGTCACTGGACGTGGGCCACGGCGACACCCGCGACGGCGTGCACTTTCCATTTCGCGGCACGGGCCGCGGCGCCATGCCCAGCCTCGACCAGGTGCTCGAGGCGTTTCCCGACCGCCGCCTGCTCATCAACGTCAAGAGCAATGACGTCCGCGAAGGTGAACGGCTGGCCACGCGCCTGGCCGCGCTGCCGCCCGCACGGCGGCGATTGCTGATGGCCTATGGCGGCGATGCGCCGATGCGCGTGCTGCGCGAAAGGCTGCCGGAGTTGCGCACGCTTTCGGGCGCGTCGCTGCGCCGCTGCCTGGCCGGAACGTTTGCGTTCGGCTGGTTCGGGCACGTGCCGGACGCCTGCCACCGCAGCCTGATCCTGGTGCCGCTGAACCTCGCGCGCTGGTTGCCGGGGTTCCCCGAGACCTTCGTCGCGCGCCTTCGCGCCGTCGATAGCGAGGTGTTCCTGGTCAACGATTACGGCGGCGAGGGGTTCACGCGCGGCATCGACACGCTGGAGGACCTGCGCCGCGTGCCGGCCGCGTACCGGGGGGGCATCTGGACGGATCGTGCGGACCTGCTGGGCAGGGCGCCGGAATGGCGCGCACGGCGTTCCAACCCCGGCCCCTGGGGAACCCCGGAATAAACTCCCTGCCGCACCCGGTTCGTGCCATAGTGCCCCACCCTACGGTATTGGACATTGAACCGGACAGCAGTCCCGGCGATACCACACTTGGTGTTCGACTTTGTCGAGTGCGCACCTTTCGGTCCCGAAAGGAATCCCATGAGCGCTTCGACCGCGATCTTTGTCGCACTGTTTACATTGGCCATTGCCGTCCTGCCCACCTGGAAATACAGCAAGGTCTGGGGCGGCGGCTATACGCCAAGCATCTTCTGCTCGATGATGCTGGCCGCGCACCTCTACACGGTGATGTTCGTGAAGTAGCGTGATTTGCCGCGGCGACCTTGTGCTGGTCGCCCGCGCGGGTTCGCACAACGCTAACGCGGCTGCATCAAGCGCGCGCGGCCCGTGGCCGTGATCCGGACCTGCCCGCTGACCGGGTCGGCCGCAACGGCGCCCTGCGCGGCCAGGTGCGCCGCCACCGCCGGCGCGATGGACGCGTCCGGCTGTGCAGCCAACGCATGCAGCGTGCGCGTGCATTCACGCTCGAACAGCAGCCGCGCACCTTTTGAGGTCAGCGCATAACTGTCGTCCTTGCGCAGGATCACGAGGTCGACGTCCACCAGGCGCTCGACGCTGCGCTGCATGGCGGTGCTGAGCGCGGCGAACCGCGCACGCGGGGTCGATCTGGATTTCGCGCGGTCGTCGATTTCCACCAGGGCGGAAAGGTCGTCCGCTGCCAATGCGGGAAACATGCGTTGCTTCCAAAGAGGCTTCGCGGGGCGAAGCAGCACCCATGCTACGCGCCTTGGCGACGGTGGACCAGCAAATTTCCCCGCCGCCGCGCTGCCGGCGAAGTCAAGGGAAATAAAAACATTAATGCCTTGGACATCAAGACGCCGGCGCCCATACTGGGATCGGGGCCGATTCCCACCTCGGGTCATCGGACCTGTGACGCGCCGCATCCGGTGCGGCGCTGCCGCGCCCGTCGCTTCATCCCGCCCGCCGCCGGTCGGGCCCCCGCAAAGAACAGGATTGCCCATGGAAGTTGTCTCCACGCCACCCGCCTTCATCCCCCGGGCCACCACGCCCGCCGGCCGTCGGGCCGACCTCATCGATGCCCTGGCCGGCGCCGGCCTGTTTGCCGTGCTGTCCAATGGCCTGAAGTCCACGGCGCTCGAAACCCTGCTGCGCGCACCCGGGCCGTACACGGTTTTCGCACCGACCGACCTGGCGTTCGGCAAGATGGATCCGGGTGCGCGCCAGGCGCTGTTCGCCGACAAACCCGCCCTGTCGCGCGTGTTGTGCCATCACATCGTGGCCGGCCGGGTCACGGCCAAGGACATCCGCACCTTCAACTACAAGACCCTGACCGGCGAGACCATTCGTGTGGTGTCCGGAAGCGGTGCGCTCACGGTCAATGGCGTGAACGTGTCCAAGGTCGACATCGCCGCGCCCAACGGCGTGATCCACGCGCTCGATCGCGTGCTGACGCTCGCGTAGTCCGCTTAGGCCCCTCCGGCGCTTGCCCGGCCGCGCGGCACGGGCGATGGCGGCGGATCAGAAAATCGAGCGGCCCGTGAGGTCCGTGAACCGCTCCAGCGCCACCGAGCCTGCATGCGAGTTGCCGGAGTCCTCCAGCGCCGGGCTCCAGACACAGATGCCGCATTCCCCCGGCAGCAGCGCCACGATGCCACCCCCCACGCCGCTCTTGGCCGGCAGGCCGACGCGAAAGGCGAAGTCGCCCGCCGCGTCGTAGGTGCCGCAGGTGAGCATCAGCGCGCTCAGGCGCTTGGCCGAGCTCGCGTCGAGCACGCGCTCGCCGGTCCAGGGATTGGTGCCGCCGTTGGCCAGGAACGCCACCGCGCGCGCCAGGTCAATGCAGTTCATGCGGATCGCACAATGCTTGCAGTAGGCGTCGATCACGGCGTCGACCGGGTTGTGCAGGTTGCCGAAGCTCTTCATGAAGTGCGCCATCGCCGCGTTGCGGTGCGAGGTGCGCAGTTCCGAGGCCGCAACCCGGGCGTCGTAATCGAGCGCCGGGTTGGCCGCCAGGCGCCCGGTGAACTGCACCAGCGCGTTCTCGGCGTGGGTGTAGCGCGAGCAGAGCATGTCGGTGACCACCAGGGCACCCGCGTTGATGAACGGATTGCGCGGCTTGCCGTTTTCGCGCTCGAGCTGCACCAGCGAATTGAACGGGTTGCCCGACGGCTCGCGGCCGACGCGCTCCCAGAGCGTGTCCCCGGCCAGCTGGAACGCCAGCGTCAGGCCGAACAGCTTCGAGATCGACTGGATCGAGAACGGCACGCGGGCATCGCCCACCGTGTGCACCCCACCCGCAAGGTCCACGATGGCCATGCCGAATTGCGCGGGTTCGACGCCGGCCAGCTCCGGGATATAGCTCGCCACGCGGCCGACGCCGACGTGGGGCGCAACCTCCGCGTGGATCGTGTCGAGGATGCCGCGGTAGTCCATGGACGCGATGATGCCAGCTTCCGGGACGGCGGCGGGGATTGGAGCGCATTCCATGCCCGGCGCGGCGCACTTCGTCGCATTCGCATGGGCTCCCGGCGCCCTCCGGCCTAACCTGACCGTGGCGCATGGCGCCTTGACCCGGGAGAGACGATGGCCACGATGCGATTGACGGTAAACGGGAAGACCCAGACCTACGCCGGCGACCCGGACCAGCCGCTGCTCTGGTACCTGCGCGACACCCTGCGCCTGACCGGCGCCAAATACGGCTGCGGGGCGGGGTTGTGCGGGGCGTGCACGGTGCACGTGGACGGCAAGGCGGTGCGCGCCTGCTCGGTGTCGATGGGCACGCTGGCGGGCAGGCGCGTCGCCACCATCGAAAGCCTTGAGCAGGACGGGCGCCTGCATGCGGTGCAGCAGGCGTGGATCGAGGAGGACGTGGCGCAGTGCGGTTACTGCCAGGCCGGACAGATCATGGCGGTGGTGGACCTGCTGCGCGTGAAGCCCAACCCGAGCGATGCGGATATCGATGCGCTCACCAACCTCTGCCGCTGCGGCACGCAGATGCGCGTGCGGCGCGCGGTAAAGAAGGCGGCGGCGATGCTGCGGAGGCCCGCATGAACACGACGACGATGAACGCCTCGCGGCGCGCCTTCCTCGCCGTTTCCGCCAGCGCCGCGGGCGGCGTGATCTTCGGATTGCCGGCGATCAGCCGGGCACAGAACCCGACCCCCACCAGCAAGGGCGCGCAGATCGGCCTGTTCGTGCGCATCGAGCCGGACAACCGCGTGTTCATCGGCGCGCGCAACCCGGAAATCGGCCAGGGCTCGCGTACCGCCACGCCGATGATCATCGCCGAGGAACTCGACGTGCGCTGGGAAGACGTGACCGTCGAGCAGTTGCCCTTGAGCATCGACTTCACCGGCGCCACACCTGCCTGGCGCTTCGGCGACCAGGGTGCCGGCGGCAGCACCGGCATCGAGGAGGCGTGGGCCGACCATCGCCAGTTCGGCGCCAACGCGCGCTGGGCGCTGGTGAGCGCTGCCGCCGCGCGCTGGTCCGCGGACGCGGCCACGCTCGCCACCCGCGACGGCCGCGTGCGGCACCCGGATGGCCGCAGCCTGTCGTACGGGGACCTTGCCGCCGAGGCCGCCGCCCTTCCAGCGCCGAAGATCCCTGCGCCACTGAAGGCAGCGAAGGACTACCGCATCATTGGCACGCCGCGCCGCGTAACCGACGCGCGCGACATCGTCACCGGCCGCGCACGCTACGGCCTGGACACCTATGAAGCCGATGCCGCCGTGGCCGTGATGCTGCGCTGCCCGCACCTTGACGGCGACGTCGAATCCTTCGATGACACCGAGGCGCGCAAGGTGCCCGGCGTGCTGGAGGTGGTGAAGATCGCGGGGCCTGCGCCGAGCGAGCCGCTCGCGGCAAACCTTGCACCCGGGATCGCCGTGGTGGCGACCAACACCTGGGCGGCATTGAAGGGCCGTGCGGCCCTGAAGGTGGCCTGGACGCCCGGCCCGCACGCGTCGGAATCGACGGCATCGTTCGACCGGCACTGCACGGACCTCCTGAAGGGCAACGGCCAGGTGGTGAAGAACGACGGCGACCTCGACGCCGCGCGCGCTGCAGCGGCCACCACCGTGGAGGCCACCTACGTCCTGCCTTACGCCAGCCATGCGCCGCTGGAGCCGCAGAACTGCTTCGTGCGGCTCGACTTGAAGGCCATGCGCGCGACGGTCATCGCGCCGACGCAGCAGCCCGGCGGCATTCCGCGCCTGGTGATGAACCTCACCGGCATCGAGCGCCGGAACACCGAGGTGTTCCTCACCCGCATCGGCGGCGGCTTCGGGCGGCGGCTCACCAACGACTACGTGGCCGAGGCGGTGCTGATCGCCAAGGCCACCGGGCGCGCCATCAAGCTGATGTGGACGCGTGAGGACGACTTGCGCCATGACTTCTTCCGCCCGGCAGGGCACCATCGGCTCGTCGCCACGCTCGACAACGCCCGCACGATCACTGGATGGCATCAGCGCCTGGCCAGCGCCAGCAAGTACTACCGGCGCGCCAACGTGAAGGCGGAGAACATGTGGCAACCGGAGATCTATCCGGATGATTTCCCCGCGCGACTGGTTCCCAATGTGCGACTGGAATGGTTCGCTGCGCAGTCGGGCGTGGCGCGCGGTTCCTGGCGTGCCCCGGCGCATTACGCCAACGCCTTCGCCGTGCAGAGCTTTCTCGATGAAATCGCCCACGCCACCCGGCAGGATGCGCTGGCGCTGCGCCGCACGCTGCTGGGCGCACCGCGTGAATTCGACTACGCGCAGCACGGCGGGCCGAAGTTCCACACTGCGCGTTTGCGCGGCGTACTCGACCAGGTGGCGGCGGGCATCGGCTGGGGCCGCAAATTGCCCAAGGGCCGCGGCATCGGGCTCGCGTGCCACTTCACCTTCGGCGGCTACGCGGCACACGCGGTGGAGGTATCGGTGTCCGCGGCCGGTGCACTGACGGTCGAACGCGTGGTCTGCGCCGTCGACGTCGGCCGCGTCGTCAATCCGTTGGGGATTGAAGCGCAGATGGAAGGCGGCACCATTGACGGCCTCGCCGCCGCGCTGCACCAGGCCATCACCGTCGAGGGCGGGCGCATCCAGCAAAGCAACTTCCACGACTACCCGTTGCTGCCGATCCGCGAGGCGCCGAAGGTGCTGCAGGTCCACATCATCGCCTCGGACGCGCCGCCCAAGGGATGCGGCGAGATGGGCATCCCGACGCTGGCACCGGCGCTGGCCAACGCCATTTTCAACGCCTGCGGCGTGCGCATCCGCACGCTGCCAATCAAGGATCAGCTGCGTCGTGCCTTGGCCGCGTGAGCCTTCCGCGGGTGCATGACCGGCTCATGCATTCGTCGCGACCCGGCGGCACGGCGGGCAGTGTTCGCTCCGGGTTCAAGCATGCGCCTGCGTCCGGCCGGTACGACAAAGTCAAGTACTGACGCGCCGTTCGGGCCGTTTTCGCCCGGAACGCCGCACCCGTGCTGGTGTTCTACCCGCCGCAGTAGTTCCGCGGCGACACCGCTGCGGCCGCATCGCGTGCGACCAGGCGAAGCAGGCGCTGCGACTCCGGGTCGACCGCGATGCCGGGCAGGTTGGCCAGGGACTCGACCGGCGTGGTGTCGATGGCGGCGAACAGCAGCAACGCGGCCAGGAACGCACCGGCGGGCGCCGAGTGGTTGCCGTCGGCATCGTGCAGGGCGATGCCCGGGTGGCGCAGTGCGGCCAGGTCGAAGGCCTGCGGGATCGGTGGCAGGCAGGCCGGCTGCACGCGCGCGATGCTGGCGTAGGTTTCGTAGATGCGGCCCGACTCGGGAATGCCCTGGCGCGGCCACTCGGCAAACAGCACCGCCTTGGCGCCCTGCTCGCGCGCCAGGCGCACCAGCTTTTCCGCACCCGTGGTGGGGTACACGAATTGGCCGCTGGAGCTGTAGTCCTGCGCCTGCAGCACCACCACCGTCCAGCGCTTGCTGCCGAGCAAGGCCAGCGATTCCAGGTCGTCACCGCGCGCATTGAGCAGCATCCAGGCGGGCGACACCTGTGCTTCCACCGTCTGCGCGGGCCGCGCCGCGCGCAGCAGGGCCGCAACGATGCCCGGCACGTTGTGCACCGAGGTGTGGCTGTTGCCCATGAACAGCATCGTCACGTCGGCTGCGGTGGGCGCAGGCGGCGGCGCGTCCGGCACGCTGGCCGCGGGCGCGGTGCTCCCGCCACCGCTACCGCAGGCCGACAGTGCGCCGGCCAGCGCCAGGCCGGCCACGCATGCCGCGACGCGCAACTTCAAGGTCGACCAAGCATTCATTGACATTGGAGGGCTGCCTTCCTGATCACTTCGAGGGTTTCCGCGTCCAGCCGCACATTGCGCGCGCCGTCGAGCGCCACCAGAGCATGCAGCACCGGCACCGCCATGCGCGCCGCGCGATACGTTGACGTCTCGAAGGGGGCGGCGCGCCATACCGCCTCACAACGCGCCGCCACGCGGCCGGCCCAGGCGCGCAGGGCGTCCTTCGCGCCGGCGGAGGCGAGGCTGGCCAGCGCCGTGGCGATGCGGGTTTCCTCGCCCCACTGGAACGCCTGCGATTCCTGGTCCACGCGCGCAGCCAGGGCCTCGATCAGGCGTTTGCGCTGCGCATCATCCACGCGGGCGCTGCGCCCCAGTGCGCGCGCCAGGTCGGCCGCGTGGGCCAACGCATGCACCCAGCCGGCCTCGCGGTCGTAGCCGCGGCGGTCCTGTTCCTGTTGCAGCGAATCGACCACCAGCTGCACCAGCGACGTCGCCTGCGCGGCATCCAGGTACGGCACGCGCTGGCCGGCAAACACCAGTTCCTTGAGGAACAAGAGTGCAAAGGCGCGGTTCGGCGCGCGCGCCGGGTCCACCGTGCCAAGGCCCTCGCGCGCCTGTGCAGTGAGCCGCGCCTGCCACGCGGCCATGTGCGTGGCCTCGAAACCGGTTCCGCGATGGATCCAGCGCGCGAACACTTCGTAGCCCAGGTCGTCGCGCACCACCGGGTCGCGCGACGCGCTCATGCCGACGAGTTCATCGATCAGCGGGACGATCGGCACGCCGGCCGGAATGCGGTGCTGGTCCGCCACGACGGCGCGCCAGAAGGCGGTGCGGGACGCGGCATCGGACGGCGTCGCGCCCGCCGCGAGGGGCAACATCAAGGCCAGCGCGGCCAGCGCGCGGCGGTACCACCGGTCCGTCAATCGCATGGGCTAGTCAGGTCGCCAAGGTGCATGAAGTATGGGCCCGCCGCATGCAACGGATTGCAAAAGCAAGGCTGGCGCAGGCACCGCGTGGCCGCCTACCATGCCTCTTTGCAGAACATGTAACCGTGTGGCCGTACGGTCTTGATCTTCCAGTTGGCCTCGCTGTCCTTGCCGAAGCGGCGCCGCAACCGGTACAGGCGCGCGTCCACCGAGCGGTCCGCATTGCTGTAGTGCAGGCCGCGCAACGCCTTGAGGATCTCGTCGCGCTGCATCACCTTGCCCGCGTTCGACGCCAGCAGCACCAAGAGGTCGAATTCGGCGGGCGACAACTCGATGCGCTCCTCGCCGAGCATCACGTCGCGGTTGATGGCATCGATGCGCAGGCGGCCGAATTGCAGGATGTTGCGGTCGTGCGCGTGCTCCAGTTCCCCGCTGGCGCGCCGCACCAGGGCCTTGATGCGCGCCAGCAGCACGCGCGGCTGCACCGGCTTGTTGAGGTAGTCGTCGGCGCCCAGCTCCAGCCCCAGCACCTGGTCGAAGTCCTCGTCCTTGGCGGTGAGCATGAGGATGGGCAGCGCCTGCCCGGCGGCACGCAGCTGGCGGCACACCTCGAAGCCGTCGTGGCCCGGCAGCATGATGTCGAGGATCAGGAGGTCGTAGCGCGTGGCGGCCATGCGCCGCAGGACGGTATCGCCACGCGCCTCAACGTCGACATCGACCCCGTGCTTGACCAGGTACTCGCGGATCGCCGCGGACAGGTCGATGTCGTCCTCCACCAGCAGGACGCGGGGATTGTGCAGGGCATGGTCCAGGGCCGCCAGGGCTTCGTTGCGCGCATTCATTGTGTTTCTCCTAGGGTTGGCTCACCACGACATGGACACCCGCGCGCCACCGAGCGCGGAATCGCCGATTTCCACCGTGCCCCCGTGCCAGCGGGCGATCTGTTTGACCATCGCCAGGCCGATGCCGAACCCGCCGGAATCGCGGTCACGGCTTTCGTCCAACCGCGCAAAGGGTTCGAACAGGCGCTCGCGCGCGGCCGGCGGGATGCCCGGGCCGTCGTCCTCGACGTGCAGCGTGCTGCGGCCGTCGACGCTGCAGACCCGCACCTGGACCGAACTCCTCGCATAGTGGACCGCATTGCGCAACAGGTTGCCCGCCGCGCGCGTGAGGTACCGGTAGTCGCCTTCGATCGATTCGGTTTGGCCTTCGGCGGTGATGGCCACGTTGCGCGCCTGCGCGCGCGCCAGTTCGCGCGCCTCCTCGACCAGGTCGTCGAGCCAGGGCTGGGTGTCGATGCTGGCCATGTCCATCGACGGGGCGCCGCGATCGAGGCGCGCGTACTCGAGCAGCTCGCGCGCCAGGTCGTCGAGCTGGTCGATCGCGCCCGCCATCTCGCCAAGCTGGCGGTCCTTGCCGGCAAGGTCGGGCGCCGACAGCGCCAGCTCGTGGCGGAACCGGAGGCGCGTGATCGGCGTGCGGAACTCGTGCGACACCGCGCTGGTGAGGTCCGAGTGCGACTTGAGCAGCGAGGCGATGCGCGTCTTCATGGCGTTGATCGAGGCCGCCACCGGCCACAGCGCGCTGCGCTTGCCGATGTCCAGCGTGAAATTGAACCGGCCCTGGCCGATCTGGTCCGCGGCCTCGGAGAGCTTGCGCATGTCGCGCCAGAACAGGGCCACCATCGCCAGGATGAACGCGGCGACGAACAGGCCCTCGACCACGAAGTTCATCACCATCGCCTCGCTGCGGATGCTCGGCAGGGCGGTCACGTCCATGATCAGCACCAGGTCGGTGCCGGTGACGCGCTTCATGATCATCAGCGTGGTGGGCGAACCCTCCCAGAACACCACCTTGGCCGCGTCGAGCCGGTCGCGCAGCGTCGGTGCGTCGATGCCGGCGCGCATCTTGTCCAGCGGCGCGATGCGGATCGGATACACGAAGCCCTTGCGGTGGGTGTCCAGCACCACCGGCCACACTTCGCGCGGCTTGTCCGCGAGCTCGCGCTCGAGGAAATAGAAGATGGGCACGAAGCGGTCGCGCGCATCGGCATTGGACTTGCGGCGCGCCTCGTCGAGCATCCACTCGAGGATCTGGCTCTGGACGTAGAACGCCAGCAGGATCACGGCGATCAGCAGGCCGAACGTCTTGAGGAACAGCTTGATCATCGCGACAGGTGCGGCGCAGCCGGCAAGGGGGGTGTCTGACACATGCGGCGATGGTATCAGAGCGCAAAAACAGACACTGCGACGGTTTGCAACAAACGGGCACGGCCCACCACGGATGTGGTGAACCGTGCCCGGGAACGCCAGCGCGATCAGAACTTGTACGTTGCGTTCACGAACACGCGCCGGCCCAGCGCGTCATACACCTGCGGGTAGGTGTTGCCGTTGCCGAAGGTGGCCGCCAGCGTGTTCGAGTTGGCGATCGGCGGGTCCTTGTCGAACAGGTTGTTGATGCCGCCGCGCAGTGCGAGCTGCTTGGTGGCCTGCCAGGAAGCGGCGAGGTCGAAATAGTCGCGCTTCGGAAAGCTCCTGTCGATCGGATTCAGCGTGGCCGCCAGCAGCGGATTCGAACTGGTGCCTTCGTTGGAGACCTTGTCCACGTGGCGCCAGGTCAACGCCAGGTCGATGTTCCACGGCGTGTTCCAGCCGCCGCGCAGCTTGTGGCGCCATTTCGGCGCCGGAACCCCGCAGGTGGCGCCATGCAGCCCCTTGCAGTCGTAGCTGCCCTGGCCCGGGATCGGCTCGTTCTCGGCCTTTTGCAGCAGCGTGGCGTTGAACGTCACGTTGTAGCCGCCCCACCCGTTGGCCAGCTTGCCGGCGTAGTTGAACGCCAGGTCGACGCCCGAGGTGCGCGCCTTGGCGATGTTGACGTTGGTGGCCACCACGCGGCCGGTCGGCTGTGCCCACAGTGAGCCGATGACGTCGCGCTGGATCAGGTTGCAGAACTGGCCCGAGGTCAGGCAGGACTGCACCACCACCGCCGGCGGCAGGGTCGAAATCACGTCCTTCAACTGGATGTCGAACACATCGATCGTGGCGGTGAAATTGCGCCACGGTTCGAACACCAGGCCGAAGGTCGTGCTGTCCGCGGTTTCGGGCTTCAGGTTCGGGTTGCCGCCCCCGAGCGCGTTGTACTGGCCGGCCGGGCTGTCGATGATGCGGCCGTACTGGGCTGCGGTCACGCCGGTGCGCTGGCAGGCGGCCAGCGAAGCCGTCGGCGTGGCGCCGGCGCAGGGGTCCGAACTCATGTTGAACAGCACGTTGCCCTGCGCATCGAACAGCTCGTGGATGTTGGCCGCCCGTGCCGCGCGCTGGAAGCTGGCGCGCGCGCGCACCTGCTGCACCGGCGCCCACTCGAGGCCGAGGCCGTAGGAATCGGTGGTCTGGTCGATGCTGTAGTCGGAACGGCGGTAGCTGCCGTTGAAGCTCAGCAGGTGCGCCATCGGCGCGCCCTCGAGGATCGGCACGCGCAGTTCGCTGAAGATGTCCTTGACGGTGTACTTGCCGACCACGCCGATGGTCGGGCCGCCCTGCCCGGCCAGGTCGCCGGTGGTAAACGCCGTGTCGGTGTCGAGCTGCAACTTCTCCGTGCGTTGCTCCACGCCCAGCGCCACCGAGACGCCGGATTTGGCACCGGGCAGCTTCCAGCCGTACTGGGACAGGTCGCCCGAGAGGCTGCCACCGGCGATGGTCTGCTCGGTGGAGCCCTTTTGGAAGCCCGGGGTCTGGAGGTAGTTCAACGCCGCCTGCGTGACGCCCCCGACGCTGAACACGTTGTACGGCACGCAGTTCGGGTCGGAGCCGTCGATCACCGAGCGGCAGGTCGGCACGCCGCCGGGACCGGCGACCACGTCGATGGCGCGCTGCGCGCGGGCGAACGAGAACTCGTTCTTGTAGGTGTTCTGGTAGATGACCTTGGCGGTCTGCATCGACATGTCGTAGTTCCACGCGCCGCCGAAGTCGCCCTTGGCGCCGACCACGGTGCGGAACGAGGTGTGGCGGATGTCGTCCTGGCGCCCGCCGCCCTCGACGTTGCGACGGCCGATGAAAATGCCGGACACGTCGCCCGGGTTCACCAGGCCCAGGTCGCGCCGGAAGTCGGACGACAGCATCGGGTTCTCGAAGCGGATGTTGAAGGTCACGTTGCCGAAGAACAGGCCGGAGGGCGCGATCTGCGCCACCGTGCGGTCATCGTGGAACGAGAACTCCGAATAGAGGTTCAGGTTTGGATACAGGTCGTAGTTCGCAAACGCGTTGAAGCCGTAGCGCTCGGAAGGACGCTGGAAGAAGTTGGTCGGCGCGAAGTTGTACTGGTCCAGCGTGGCCGAGAAGGCGCGCGTGTTGCCGGCCGCGTTGGTCACCGTGCGGTCGTTGCCGTTGGACAGCACCAGGAAACGGCCGGGGAAGGCCGTGCTCGAGCCGCCGCAGGTGAAGGCGTTGGCGGTGGAGGCGGTGGAACAGGCCGAGTAGTCGCGTTCCGACTGCAGCAGTGCGTCTTCCTTCTTGTAGCTGAAGAACAGCGTGGCATTGCCCTTGCCGTTGGCGAAGTTGGAGCCCATCAGCAGGCTGGAATCGAAGATGCGGCCGTCGCTGCTCTTGTCGCCGGGCACCTGGAACTGCGCCGGGTTGGTGGCGGCGCGTGCACGGATCACATCGGCGATGCTCTGCTGGTTCTGCTGTTCGTGGTTGTAAAAGCTCTGGTTGGCCTCCAGCTGGACGCCCTCGAAGCGGTTGTTCATGATGAAGTTCACCACGCCGGCCACCGCATCCGAGCCGTACACGGCGCCGGCGCCGCCGGTGAGCACTTCCACGCGCTTGATCAGCGGCGCGGGCACCTGGTTCAAGTCCGCCGCCGCGCTGTTCACACCCGCACGCGGGCTGCCGCCGGGCAGGCGCCGCCCATTGACCAGCACCAGGGTGCGCGTCGGGCCCAGGCCGCGCAGGTTCACCGTCGCGGTGCCGGAGGAGCCGTTGGAGATCGTGCCGCCCTGGTCGGCGAACACCTGCGGCAGGTTGTTGAGCAGGTTCTCCACCGAGCGCACGCCATCGGTCTTGATGGTGTTGGCGTCGATGACGGTCACCGGCGAGGCGCCCTCGACATTGATGGCCGGCAGGCGCGAGCCGGTGACTTCCACCTTCTCGACTTTTTGTTCGTCGGGCTTGGCCGCCGCGGGCTGTTGCGCGCCTGCGGGCAAGGCAGTGGCGCCGGTCAGCGCCAGCAGCGTCGCGAGGACGGAGGGCTTCAGGGCAATTCGGGCACGGGCATCGATCATTCGCATGCACTTCTCCATGGAGTGGGGTGGGTTCACTGTTGTCACCGGCCGCCACCCTTTGCCACGGTGGAGGCCTTGAACAGGGCGGCATCTTGGCCGCAGCACCTGAAACGGTCTGCACCGCTGCGTGCGCCATCGCAACGCCGATGCAGGGTCTGTGACGCCATGTGACCGGCGGCCGATGCGCGGCCGACAAAGCGTCAACGACCGTCACCAAACACGCGCGCTCGCGTACGCCGGTCACACTCGGCATCAATCTGCGAAGCGCAACCGGCGTGAAGTGTTGCCTTCGTGCAACAGCCCGGCCAGACCGTGCGCGGCAGAAGGTGGCGCAGCGGCCATCAAGCGCCATGGGCCGATCACATCGCGTTGCGGAACGCGACAAGCCTGCCGTGCATCCTCGTGCGACGTGCGACCGCAGGCGGCCCTAGGCCGGGCGATCGCCCGATTGGTTAACATGCGGCATGCACATCCCGCGCACCCTTATTGCCGCATTCATGCTCATCGGGCTGGCCGGCTGCGCGATCGCGCCGCCGGCCGCGCGCGAGGCGGACCTGGCGATCGTCAATGCGCGCATCCTCGACGGCACCGGCAACCCCTGGTACCGCGGCCACGTCGTGGTGCGCGATGGCCGCATTGCCGCCATCACGCGCGGCGCGGCGCCCACCGCTGCGCGGGTGGTCGATGCGGCGGATCGCATCGTCGCCCCCGGCTTCATCGACGTGCACGCACACATCGAGTTCAACATCTTCACGCGGCCCACCGCGGACAATTACGTGCACGACGGCGTGACCACCGTGGTCACCGGCAATTGCGGCGGCTCGGCGGACCGGCTCAAGGATTTCTTCACGCAGGTCGACACCACGCGCACCTCCATCAACGTCGCCTCGCTCATTGGCCACAACACGGTGCGCCGCCAGGTGATGGGCCTGGCCAACCGCCCTGCGAGCGCGGAGGAGCAGGCGCGCATGGAGGCGCTGGTGGAACAGGGCATGCGCGACGGCGCGGTCGGCCTGGCCACGGGGCTCATTTACATGCCGGGCATGTACAGCACCACCGACGAGATCGCCGGGCTGGCGCGCGTGGCGGCGCGGCACGGCGGGGTGTATGCGACGCACATGCGCAACGAGGGCAACCGTGTCACCGATGCCATCGGTGAGGCGCTCGACATCGGGCGGCGCGCTGCGCTGCCGGTGCAGATCTCACACTTCAAACTGAGCGGCAATGCCAACTGGGGGCGCTCGAAGGAGACCGTGGCACTGGTGGAGGCCGCGCGCGCAGCCGGCCAGGACGTCACCATCGACCAGTACCCGTACACGGCCAGCAGCACGAGCCTGTCGGCATTGTTGCCGGACGCCGATCTCGAAGGCGGGTTCGAGGCCACGAAAAGGCGGCTCGCAGACCCCGCCACGCGCGCGCGCATTGCGGCCGAAATCGTCCAGAACGCACGCAACACGCGGCGGCCGAGCTTTGCCTACGCGGTGATTGCCAGCCACGCGGCGGACACCACCCTCAACGGCAAGAACATTTCCGAAGTCAATGTGGCGCGCGGCCGCGCTCCCACCATGGAGAACGAGGTCGAAACCATCCTCGACCTGTACCTTGCCGGTGGCGCGCAGATGGTGTTCCACGGCATGAGCGAAGAGGACGTGCGCCACATCATGAAGGTACCGTTCAGCATGGTCGCCGCGGATGGCGGAGTCCAGTCCGGCCGCGGCGTGCCGCACCCGAGGAGTTACGGCACCAACGCGCGCGTGCTGGGCAAGTATGTGCGCGAGGAAAAACTCATCACGCTGGAAGACGCGGTCCGGCGCATGACCTCATTGCCGGCGCAGAAATTCCAGCTGCACGACCGCGGCCTGCTGCGGGAAGGTTACGCGGCGGACCTGGTGATCTTCGACGACAAGACCGTCGCCGACCGCGCCACCTTTGCCGACCCGCACCAGTTTTCGGCGGGGATCGAGACGGTGATCGTCAATGGCGGCGTGGTGATTGACCAGGGGAAGCACACCGGGACGCGCACTGGCGTTGCGCTGCGCAAGCCCAGCAACCGCGGCTGACGGCACCCACACGCCGACTACAACACATCAACGGCAAACCCAAGCACTGGAGGGGCGTTAAAGCCATTTTTGCCTCAAACGCCGCGCCGGTATTGGACTTTTCCGTCCTACGCCTTCAACATCAGCGCGTTCATGCGCCGCACGAACTCCGCCGGGTTGTCGAGTTGCCCGCCTTCGGCCAGCACCGACTGCTCGAACAGCAGCGTGGCCCAATCGGCAAATTCGGCCTCGCTGGCATCCTTCAGGCGTCCCACGACGGCATGCGCCGGATTGACCTCAAGGATCGGCTTGGTGGTCCCTGTCTTCTGACCGGCGGCCTTCAGCAGGCGTTCCAGGTTGCCGGACAGTTCGTGATCATCGACCACCAGGCACGCCGGAGAATCCACCAGCCGGTGCGTGACGCGCACGTCCTTGACCTTGTCCCCGAGGGCGGTCTTGATGCGCTCGACCAGCGGTTTCAATTCCTCGGCAGTCTTTTCCTGCTCCTTCTTTTCCGCCTCGTCGGCGAACACGCCGAGGTCCAGGTCGCCCTTGGCCACCGAGGCGAGCTTCTTGCCCTCGAATTCCTCAACCTGGCCCAGCCACCATTCGTCGACCGGTTCCGAGAGCAGCAGGACTTCGATGCCCTTCTTGCGGAACACTTCCAGGTGCGGGCTGTTGCGCGCCGCGGCGTGGCTGTCCGCGGTGACGTAATAGATCTTCTCCTGGCCGTGCTTCATGCGCGACACGTAGTCGGCCAGCGACACGTCCTGCTTGTCGTCGGTGTTGTGCGTGGAGGCCAGGCGAATGATCTTGAGGATGCGCTCGCGGTTGGCGTAGTCCTCGCCCAGCCCTTCCTTGAACACGCGGCCGAAATGCGTCCAGAAGGTGGCGAACTTCTCCTTGTCGTTCTCAGACAGCTCTTCGAGGAGACCCAGCACCTTTTTCACGCAGCCTTGCTTGATGGCGTCAACATCCTTGGATTCCTGCAGGATCTCGCGCGAGACATTGAGCGGCAGGTCGTTGGAGTCGATCACGCCTTTCACGAACCGCAGGTAGCGCGGCAGCAGGTGCTCGGCATCGTCCATGATGAACACGCGCCGCACGTAGAGCTTCACGCCGTGCTTGCTGTCGCGGTCGAAGAGGTCGAACGGCGCCTTGGCCGGCAGGTACAGCAGTTCCGTGTATTCGTGGCGCCCTTCCACGCGCGCATGCGTCCAGGCCAGCGGCTTTTCCCAATCGTGGGAGACGTGCTTGTAGAACTCCTCGTATTCCGCTGCCTCGATGTCGTTCTTGTTGCGGGCCCACAGCGCGCTGGCGCGGTTGACGGTTTCCCATTCGTCCTTCTCGACATGGGCCTTCTTGTCAGCGTCCCATTCGGATTTCTTCATCACGATGGGCATCTGGATGTGGTCCGAATACTTGCGGATGATCGACTTCAGCCGCCAGTCGTCGAGAAACTCCTTGGCATCGTCCTTGAAATGCAGCGTGATCTCGGTGCCGCGCGCCGCACGGGTTTCCAGGCCGATGCTGAATTCGCCGTCGCCCGCACTCTCCCACACCACGCCGGACTCCGGCGGTTGCCCGGCCGCGCGGGTGCGCAGCGTGACTTTATCGGCGACGATGAAGGCGGAATAGAACCCGACGCCGAACTGGCCGATCAGCGACGCATCCTTCTGCTGGTCGCCGGTCAGCCGGGCGAAGAACTCGCGCGTGCCGGACTTGGCGATGGTGCCGATGTTGGCGATCACCTCGTCCTTCGTCATGCCGATGCCGTTGTCGGTGATCGTGAGCGTGCCCTTGTCGCTGTCGGCACGGATCTGGATCTTGAGGTCGGTGTCGTTCTCGTTCAGCGCCGGGTTGGCCAGCGCCTCGAACTTCAGTTTGTCGATGGCATCCGAGGCATTCGACACCAACTCGCGCAGGAAGATCTCGCGATTGGAGTACAGCGAATGGATCATGAGGTGCAGGAGCTGCTTGACCTCGGTCTGGAAGGCACGCTTTTCGGTGGCGGCCGTGGCGGGGGACCCCTGTTCCGGGGATGCGGTGGCGGTGCTCATGAAGACTCCCAATAAATCAGACGGTTACGAATACAGAATGCTGCGGCGCACATGGGGGCCCCCGGCAATTTTTCAAGTTCTGGGAACTATTTCACAGACTTCGGACTCCATCCGGCGTAACGTGAAGGCGTTGGCGGTTCGGGCGAGCGAACCGCCGGCACGTCGGAAACGACATGGCATTCGGGTTGTCGGCAGTTCCGTTGTGAGTATCTCCTTGGAGTGAGTGAGTAGCATTGTTGCCGGGCCACCTTTGGTGGCCCGCTTTTTTTCTGCGGCCTTCGATCACGCCGGGGCGGCGCCCCCACCCTAGGCCCGGTCGCGGATCTGCGACAGCGTGGCGTTGGGCGTGATGGCCTCGGGATCGAGGCGGATCTCGATCAGCGACGGCTTGCCCGCAGACAGCGCGCGCGCAAGCGCCGGCTCGAACTGTGCAGTCGATTCAACGATCTCGCCTTCGACGCCGAACGACCGCGCGAAGGCCGCGAAATCCGGATTGGTCAACGCCGTGCCGTGCACGCGCCCGGGAAACTCGCGCTCCTGGTGCATGCGGATGGTGCCGTACATGTTGTTGTTGACCACGATGAAAATCACCGCCAACTGGTGGTGCACGGCCGTGGCCAGTTCCTGGGCGGTCATCAGGAAGCAGCCATCCCCGGCGAACGCAACCACGGTGCGGCCCCGGTCACGCGCCTTCGCGCCCAGCGCGGCCGGCACGCCATAGCCCATCGCGCCGGAGGTCGGCGCCAGCTGCGTGCGGAATCCGCGATAGCGGTGAAAGCGGTGCAGCCAGGTGGCATAGTTGCCGGCCCCGTTGGTGAGGATGGCGTCCGCCGGCAGCATGCGGTCGAGCACCTGCATCACGTCCCACATCTGCACCTTGCCGGGCACCTGCCTGCGCCCCTGCCACGCCTCGTACTCGCCGCGCGCGGCACCCACGCGCGCATCGACCGATGGCGGCGTCAGGCGCGGCAGTGCCGCCAGCCGGCGGGCAAACGCCCCCATCGTGGCGTGGATCATCAGGTCCGCCTGGTAGACGCGGCCCAATTCCTCGGGGCCGCTGTGCACGTGTACCAGCTTCTGCCTCGGCACCGGCGCCTCGATGACCGAGTAACCGCTGGTGGTCATCTCGCCCAGCCGCGGGCCGATGGCCAACACCAGGTCGGCGTCGCGGATGCGCGCGGCCAATGCCGGGTTGATGCCGATGCCCACATCACCCGCGTAGTTCGGGTGCGCATTGTCGAACAGGTCCTGGAAGCGGAACGCGCAGCCGACCGGAAGGTGCTGCACTTCGGAGAACTGCCGAAGGTCGGCGACCGACGCGGCGTTCCAGCCGCCGCCACCGGCGATCACGAACGGCCGCTCCGCGTGCTGGAGCATGCCGGTGAGCCGCATCATCGCCTCTTCGGTGGGCGCGGATTCCACGCGCTGCCAGGCGCGCGCATCGGCCACCGTTGCGGAGGCGCCCAGCGTGTCTTCCGGCAGCGCCAGCACCACCGGCCCCATGCGTCCGCTGGTGGCCACCTGGTACGCATGGGCGATGAATTCGGGGATGCGGTCAGCACGGTCGATTTGCGCCACCCACTTGGCCATCTGGCCAAACATGCGCCGGTAGTCGATTTCCTGGAACGCCTCGCGCTCGACAAAGTCGTTGCCCACCTGGCCGATGAACAGGATCATGGGAGTGGAATCCTGGAACGCCGTGTGCACGCCGATCGACGCATTGGTCGCCCCGGGGCCGCGCGTGACGAAGCACAGCCCCGGCCGGCCGGTCATCTTGCCATCCGCCTCCGCCATGTTGGCTGCGCCGGATTCGTGCCGGCAGGTGATGAGCTCGATGCGATCGCGATGCGCGTACAACGCGTCCAGGACCGGCAGGTAGCTTTCACCGGGCACGCAAAAGGCCAGGTCCGCGCCATGGATGAGAAGCTGATCGACCAGGATTTGCCCGCCGTTGCGGGGTTTCATGACACTGCTCATCTGAAGACCGCCCTCATAGCTGCTTGATTTCATAGCCCTTGCCGGCGAGCAGCGCCAGCAGCCCGCGCGCGCCGGTCAGGTGCAGGGAGCCCACCGCGACAAAGTGCGCGTCCTTGTCGGCGAGGAAGCCCTCGATTTTCGACAGCATGTCGCGGTTGCGCCCGTGGAGAAGGAGCTCATCGAGTTGCTCGAGCTTGCGCAGGCCGCGGTTGGCCTCGTCCGCGACTTCCTGCATCAGCCTCGCATCGCCCGACTGCCAGGCATTGATCACGCCGATGACCTGGTCGGCCGACTTGCCCCGTTCGAGGCCGGCAATGGTGTTCTCCAGGAAGGCGACCTGGATGTCCTTGGGCATCCCGGCCAGCAGGCTGATCTGTCCCCTGACCGATTCCAGTTGCAGCACCGGCTTCATGGCCGCCTTGGCACTCTTGATGACGTAGGCATCGACGCCCTGCGCAGCATCGTAGCCGATGCGGCCGAATTCACTGACCGACAACAGGCCGGCCACCATGAACGGCCGCAGGGCGTTCACTGCGGCCGGTGCGATCTTCAGGCGCGCAAGCTGCGCCTGCAGCCGGTCCGACAATTCCGCGGGGATGTTCTTGTCCAGTGTGTCGGGCGGGGCATAGGTCATCAATGCCGGCAGGTCGGCAAGTCCCGACGCATCCGAGATGTCGGCCTCCACCACGACTTTGGGCGATGCCTTCAGGGCCGCTTCCACGGCCTCCGGCAGGGGATAGAAATCGCGCCGGCCGACATGGATGGTGCCGAACAAGTACACCGTATTGGTCGGGGACTTGACCGCCCACAGAAACGACTTCCGCGAGACAGCGGATGGGGAGGTCGCCGGCTGCGCGGGCGCGTCCACGACCGGTTGCGGCGCCGGCGACGGCGCGGCAGAAACTTGCACCGGCATCGCGACGCTCATCCACAACCCGGAGAGCCACAAGATCATGAAGCGCATGGAACCAACCTCTTCGAATACAGGCGCGCATTCTCTCAGGAAAGCACGCATTGCCGCGTCTTGCCCCGTGTTGGCGCGGCCCGGGTCAAACTGCAATAATCGGCGCCAATCCGGACCCGCCCCCCATTGTCAAAGGAGAAACCGATGAAACGCGCACATGCCCTGCTCGCCGCCTTTGCGTTGGCCCTCAGCGCCACTGCGGCCGTGGCCCAGGAATGCAAGCATCGCGGCGACCTCGACACCCTGTTCTGCGACGAGAACAAGGACATGGTGGCGGATGCGCCGAAGGACAAGGCGAAGTGGAAGAACCCCTCGACCATCGTGTTCACCTATACACCGGTGGAGGATCCGGCGGTGTACCAGAAGGCGTTCGCGCCGTTCACCGATTACCTGGGGAAGTGCCTGGACAAGAAAGTGGTGTTCTACCAGGTGCAATCGAACGCGGCCGAGATCGAGGCCATGCGTTCGGGGCGCCTGCACGTGGGCGGCTTCTCCACCGGCCCGACGGCGTTTGCAGTCAACCTGGCCGGCGCGGTGCCATTCGCGGTCAAAGGCACGGAGAAGGAATTCCAAGGCTACAACCTGATCGTGGTGGTGAAAAAGGCGTCGCCATACATGAAGCTCGCCGACCTGAAGGGCAAGAAGCTCGCGCACACCTCGCCATCCTCCAACTCCGGCCACATGGCCCCGCTGGCCCTGTTTCCCGCCGAGGGCCTCATCCCGGACAAGGATTACAAGATCCTCTTTTCCGGCAAGCACGACCAGAGCGTGATGGGCGTGCAGTCGGGCGACTACGACGCGGCGGCCGTGGCCTCCGACGTCTTTCACCGCATGGGCACGCGCGGGCAGATCAAGGAGGACGATTTCCGCGTGATCTATCGCTCGCAAAAATTCCCGACCTCCTCCTTTGCCCATGCGCACGACCTCGATCCGGACCTGGCCAAGAAGATGGTGAAGTGCTTCTACGACTACCGCTTCACGGCCGACATGCAAAAAAACTTCGACGGTGCGGACCGCTTCTTCCCGGTGACGTTCCAGAAGGACTGGGACGTCGTGCGCAAGGTGGCGGAAGGATCGGGTGAGGCGTTCAATCGCGCCAACTACGACAAGCAATCGGCCAAGGAAGCCGAAGCGGCGGCCAAGAAGGCGGCGGAGGCGGCCAAGAAGCCCTGAGCGCCGTCATCCCCCGGACGGCACCGGTGCAGCACGCGGCGACCTCGTCGATCCCGGCACGCGTGCCGGCGGCGTGGCCTGCCGTGCTGTTGGCGTTGGCGGTGTTGCCGGCCCTCCCCGCGGTCGCAGCACCGGCCGCCTGCAGCCAGCGTGGCGAACTCGATGCCCTGTACTGTGACGCCAACGGCGACCTGATCGCAGACGCGCCCACCGATCCGAAGCGATTGAGGACGCCCACGACGCTCTTGATGAGCTATTCGCCCCAGGAGGATGCCGTGGTATACGAGCGGCTGTGGCAACCGTACCTGACGCACCTGGCCCAATGCACGGGCAAGCGCGTGAAGTTCTTCCAGGTGCATTCTTCGGCAGCCTCGATCGAGGCCATGCGCTCGGGCCGCGTGCAACTGGGCTTGGTCTCGGCGGGGGACACGCCATTCTCGGTCAATGTCGGTGGCATGGTGCCGTTTGCGATCCACGGCACGGTCAAGGACGGGTTGGTCGCCTACCGGCTGATCGTCGTGGTGCGGGCGGACAGCCCCTACAAGGCGCTCGCGGACCTCAAGGGCCGCAAGATCGCACACGTGTCGCCGTCTTCGAATTCCGGCAACCTGGCGCCGCGCGCCCTGTTTCCTGCGGCCGGCCTGGTCCCGGACAAGGACTACACGGTGGCCTATTCCGGCAAGCACGACAACTCGATCATGGGTGTGCTCAACAAGGACTACGATGCCGGCGCCATCGCCGACGACGTGCTGACGCGCATGGAACAGCGCGGCGTCGTGAAGGCCGGCGCGTTCCGCACGCTCTTTACTAGCCCCCCGTTTCCCGCCGGGAGCCTGTCGTACGCCCATGACCTCGATCCGGCGCTGGCGGGAAAAATCCGCGAATGCACGTTCGGCTTCCGCTTTCCGGCCGAGCTGTCCGGCGCGTTCCGCGGCGCGGACCGGTTCGTGCCGCTCGACTATCGAAAAGACTTCGAGCCGGTGCGCCGCGTGGCTGCCGCCAGCGGCGAAGTGCACACCCGCGCCGGATTCGAGGCGCGCAAGGCGCGCGAACAACCCCAAGCCGGAAAGTGACCTGACATGACCGACCGCACCATCGAAATCAAGGGCCTCGTCAAGGAATACAAGAAAGGCGTCCCGGTATTGAAGGGCATCGACCTGTCGATCGAAGGGGAAGGCATCACCGCGATCATCGGGCCGTCGGGCACCGGCAAGTCCACGCTGATCCGCTGCATCAACCGGCTGGTGGAGCCGACTGCGGGCGAGATCCGCTTCCAGGGCCTGGACCTGGCCACGCTGAAGGGCGCGGACTTGCGCAATGCGCGGCGCAAGATCGGCATGGTGTTCCAGGAATACAACCTCGTCGAACGCCTGACGGTGATGGAGAACGTGCTCACCGGGCGCCTGGGCTACATGAACGCGTTCCAGGCGTGGTTGCGGCGATTCAGCGCGGCCGACATCGCCGAGGCCTTCCAGTTGCTCGACGCCGTGGGGCTGGGCGCATTCGCGCACCAGCGGGCCGACTCGCTGTCCGGCGGGCAGCGCCAACGCGTCGGCATTGCGCGCGCCCTGATGCAGCACCCGGACATCCTGCTCGCGGATGAGCCAACCTCCTCGCTCGACCCGAAGACGTCGGTCGAAATCATGGAGCTGATGGCCGAGCTGGCCGGCAAGCGCAACATCCCGGTCATCGTCAACATCCACAACGTCGAACTGGCCAAGCGGTTCTGCCATCGCATGATCGGCATGACCGGCGGCAAGGTGGTGTTCGACGGGCCACCGGCCAGTCTCAGCGAAACGCACTTGAAAGAGATCTACGGCGGCGAGGATTGGCTGCATTGACGTGCGGGGCTGGGGGCTGGGGATTGGGGGCTGGGGTTGCCTGGCCTCGTTGAATGCCCTCGCAAAGGGCAACTACTTCTCAACGCGATTGCACTGAGCCAACTTCGATAAATCATCGACATGCACCAATCCCCAGCCCCGAGCCCCCAGCCCCGAGCCCCGACTCACCGAGCCTTTCCGACCCATTGGCCCGCGCGCATCGGCTGGATCCTGCTCGCGATCTACGTCGTCTGGGCGGTCGGGCAGCTCGATGTGACTTGGGCGCGTTTTGCGGCCGGCATCGACAACGCCGCCAAGTTCCTCGGCCGCATGTTTCCGCCTGACGCCGGCGGCGACAAGTGGGAATCGCTGCTCATCGGCATGAAGGAAAGCCTGCAGATCACCTTCATCGCCACGCTGCTGGGCATCGCCTTGTCGCTGCCGATCGGCCTCATGGCAGCCCGCAACCTCATGCCGGCGTGGGTGGTGTGGCCGGCGCGCGGGTTGATCGCCGTGTCGCGCTCGTTCCACGAGGTGGTGGTGGCGATCATCTTCGTGAAGGCGGTCGGTTTCGGCGCCATCGCGGGCATCGGCGCGCTGGTGATCGGCTCGATCGGCTTCGTGTCGAAACTGTTCGCCGAGGCGATCGAGGAGATCAACCCCAAGCAGGTCGAGGCGATTCGTGCGACCGGCGCCTCGTTCATGAGCGTGGTCCTGTTCGGCGTGTTGCCGCAGGTGTTCTCGCGCTTCCTCGGTTTCGCCACCTACCAGTTCGACTCCAACCTGCGGCACTCGACCATGATCGGCATCGTCGGCGCCGGTGGCATCGGCGGCACATTGTTCGCCGCGTTCCAGCGCTTCGACTACGACTTCGTGTGCGCCATCCTCATTGCGATCATCGCGCTGATCATGCTTGGCGAAGTGCTGTCCAGTTTTGTGCGGGCGCTGTTCACGGAAAACCTCTCCGTCATCGAATGGTTTCGCCGCCGATTTGGCCAAACTGAGCCAGAGCGTCGCGACCGTGCCCTCGGCGCGATGGAGGGATCATGAGCGCCGCGTTGCCCGGCACAGCCGCGGAGCGCGAATGGGTCCGCCATACGCCGGAACAGCGCATCCTGCGCTTCGGGTTCTACTTCGTCTGCGTGGCAGCGGTGGTGTGGTCGCTGAAGACGATCGAGATCATTCCTGAGTTCCTGTACGACGCACCCGCACAACTGAAGGACTTCTTCGTGCGCATGTGGCCGATGGATGCTGCCTATTACCCGAAGTCCGTGCACGGGGCGCTGATCGAGACGCTCAACATCGCGACCCTCGGCACGCTGATCTGCCTGGCCTTTGCGCTGCCGGTCGGGATCCTGAGCGCGCGCAACTTGGTGCCGTTCTGGCCCATCAACCTCGCTGCCAAGTTCGTGCTGGTGGCCTCGCGCTCGGTCAATACGCTGGTTTGGGCGTTGCTGTTCATTGGCATCTTCGGGCCAGGTGCACTGGCGGGCACGATGGCGATCGCGTTTCGCTCCGTCGGCTTCGTCGGCAAGCTGTTCGGTGAGGCGCTCGAGGAGTCGCACCGGGGTCCTGTCGAGGCATTGACCGCCACCGGCGCCTCCAAGGCGAGCATTTTCCTCAAAGGCTACTGGCCGCAGGTCAAGCCGGCGTTCTGGTCCATCGCGCTGTTTCGCTGGGACATCAACGTGCGCGAATCCGCCGTGCTGGGCTTGGTGGGAGCCGGCGGGATCGGCATGGCGATGGATACCGCCATGAACCTGTTCCGCTGGGACCAGGTGGCGGTGGTGCTGTCGGCCGTGTTCGTGGTGGTGATCGCCGCAGAGGTGGCGGTGACGCTGATTCGCAGGCGGCTGATCTGATCAGGACGCCTTGTCGTTCGGCATGTGTGTCGCCAAAGGCACGAACGGATCGACCTCGACACGACCATAGCGCACGTCGGTGACCTCGAGTTCCTCCACGCCACCCGGCGCGCGCAGCACCACGGTGTCACCGGCCCGCGCCTTCATGAGTGCACGGGCCAGCGGGGAAACCCAGCTGATGTGGTTTTTTCCGAGGTCGATTTCGTCGATGCCGACGATGGTGACCGTGTTCTCCTCGCCCTTGGCGTTTGAGTAGGTCACCGTCGCGCCGAAGAACACCTGCTCGGCAAGCTCCTGATCGCGGGGCGCGGCGGGATCCACCACCTCGGCATTGTCCAGCCGCTTTGACAAGAAGCGGATGCGACGATCAATCTCGCGCAGGCGCTTCTTGCCGTACTGGTAATCGGCGTTCTCGCTGCGGTCGCCATTCTTGGCCGCCCACGACACCGCCGCCGTCACGGCCGGCCGGTCGCGGTCGAGCAGGAACAGCAGTTCGTCCTTGAGGCGCTGGTGACCGAGGGGCGTGATGTAGTTCTTGCCGCCGGTGGGAATAGGGGTCGATGAGGCTTCGAGGTCGTCGTCGTCGCCATCCGTTTCCCTGGTGAAGGCTTTGCTCATGGATCACCCGTGACGGGATGTGCGGGCCGGGCCAATCTGGTGACCCCGCTGCCGCCCTGCGTGCCTTTCGGTTGGCCGGCCGCAGACCGTCGCTCAATGCCCGTGCAGTTGTCGCACCAGCTTGAGCACTTCACTGGCGTGCTGCTTGGGGTTGAGGTCGCGCAGGATGAACCTGACCTTGCCCTTCTTGTCGATCACGAAGGTCATGCGATGGACGCAGGCACGCGACTGCCCGTTGTGGTCCATCTCGGTCATCACCTCGTACTTGCGCATGACTTCGCATTCGGCATCCGACAGCAACTGCAGTGAAATGCCATGCTTGTCGCGGAATTCCTCGTGCACCAGGCAGTCGTCGCGCGAAACGCCGAACACCACCGTGTCGCATTCCGAGAAAGAATCCTCATGATCGGAAAAATCGATGGCTTCCAACGTGCAGCCGGGCGTGCCGTCGCGCGGATAGAAGTACAACACGACATTCTTCTTGCCGCGAAAGCTGGAAAGCTGGATCATTTCCATGCTTGCATCGGGCAACTCGAACGCCGGGGCCATCGAGCCAACTTGCAACATTGCCATGCGCTCCACAAAAGTGATGCGATGAAACACGGTGCAGCGAAGTTGGGCCGATTCTAGCGCATATTTTTTTTCGCAATGCAAGCGGCCGGCAGGCCGATTCTTCACCTCCAGCCTCACGAACTTCCATGGCGCACAATGCGACCTCCACCCTGCTGGGCGGCCTTACCGCGCGCGAGTTCCTGCGCGACTACTGGCAGCAAAAACCGCTGCTGGTGCGCGGCGCAATTCCCGACTTCGAGGAGCCGATCACGGCGCGCGAAGTTCGTGAGCTGGCTGCGCGTGAGGAAGCCCTGAGCCGGCTCGTCGTGCGCTACGGCCGGCAGTGGACCCTTGAGCACGGTCCCATTCGCGCACGGCGCCTTGCAGGACTCATGCGCGGGAACGTGCCGTGGACCGTGCTGGTGCAGGACGTTCAGCACCACTCGTACGAGGCACACGACCTGCTCGCGCGATTCAACTTCCTGTCCAGCGCGCGCATCGACGACCTGATGGTCAGCATCGCGTCGAAGGGCGGCGGCGTGGGCCCGCACGTGGACTCCTACGACGTCTTCCTCCTGCAGGGAACCGGCAGGCGGCGCTGGCGCATTTCCCGACAGGAGGACTTGGCGCTGGCACCCGGACTGCCGCTCAAGATCCTCAAGCGCTTCCGTGCCGAGGAGGAGTACGTCCTCGAAAAGGGCGACATGCTGTACCTGCCGCCGCAGGTCGCCCATCACGGCATTGCGATCGATGAATGCGTCACGTGGTCGATCGGTTTTCGCGCCCCGCGTTTTCAGGAGGTGGTGGAGTTCCATCTTGACGCTCGCCGCGATGCGCTGAGCATCGACGGCCAATATCGCGACCCCGGAATCCTGCCCAGCGTACATCCCGGGACGGTCAGCCCGGCAATGCAGGCTTCACTCGTCAAGGCGATGAGTGACGCATCAAGCGCCGCGCGCAGCCGGCACCTGATGCTGCACGACCTGGGTTGTTTCCTCACGACACCCAAGCCGCATGTCGTGTTTGACACGCCGGAATCGGCCATGACGGCGTTCGCTTTCGCGCGGGCTGCCAAGACACGCGGCGTGCGGCTGACGCTGGCCACGCGCCTGTTGCGGTGTGGCAAGGGGTTTTTTGTCAATGGTGGCCCCCTGCCGGTCCGCGCCGCTGATGCCGATGCCCTGCAGAGGCTGGCGGACACACGGGTGCTTCCCGGCGCCCAACGTGGACGGGCACCGGGACGCATTGCGTTTGGGCCCTCGCTTTGCCGTACGCTCCACGAAATGCACGCAACGGGCGCGCTTGAGTTGCTGCCGCCTGCCGGGGAGGCCCTTGATGAATGAAACCGTATATCGCTTGCTGGAGACACACGCCGAGGCCTTGCAGGCCATCGATGCCGTGATTGCCGCGGCGTCGCAATCCATCGGCGTTTTCGATGAGAACCCGGCGCGCTTGCGCGAACGCGGGTTTGGCGCGCAGGATCGCATCGACACGTTGCGGCGTTTCCTGCTCGGCCGCAGGCACTGCCGGGTCAGCATCGTGCTGCACGACGTGCGGGCGATCGAGTCGGAGCTGCCCCGGCTGGTTGCGCTGCTCGGGCAATTCTCGGGTCAGGTTTCAATTCATCGCACGGTGGGCCCGGCACGGGAAGCACATGACCCCCTGGTCATCGCCGACGGGCATTCGTTTTGGCACAAGCTGCACATCGATCATCCGCGATCCGTGCTGACCTTGAACAATGCGAAGGACACCCAGCCGCGGCACGAACGCTTCCAGGACATCCTCGAATCTTCCGAGTTGGCGGTGACCGGCACCAGCCTGGGCCTATGAGACTCTCCGATGGCAGGTCACTGGAAATGGGACGACGTCGGATTGTGCATTGCAGCACCACGCTGATATACTTTCAGGTCGGTCGATAGGGTTGTGCAGATTCATCGGCGGGTGCAATGCCCGCAGGTGGGCCGCATTCACGCTTCGCCGTCCTAAATTTGATCAAATTTTTCTCCAAGGAATTGCTGAAATGAACAAGATCGTACTCGCTGCAATCGTTGCCGCCGGCCTCGCCGCCTGCGCAAAGGAAGAACCGAAAGCAACCCCGGCCGCAGCCCCCGCGCCGAAGGTTGAGGCACCGAAGGTCGCCACCGACGCTGCTGCTGCCGTGACCGACGCTGCCAAGGCCGCTGGTGCCGCCGCAGTCGAAGCCGGCAAGGACGCCGCCGGCAAGGCTGTTGAGGCTGGAAAAGATGCCGCTGCCGTCACCAAGGACGCTGCTGCAGCTGCGGGTACCGCCGCGGTCGGCGCTGCCAAGGACGCGGCTGGCAAGGCGGTCGAGGCGGCCAAGGACGCTGCAAAAGCTGCCGCTCCGGCCGCCGCTCCTGCTGCTCCGGCCAAGGAAGCCCCGAAGAAGTAATTCTGCGTTTCGCCCAGGAAAAACGCCGGTCATTGACCGGCGTTTTTTTTCACCTGCATTCCGGTGTCCTGCCTTGCAAGGCTCCCGTCAAACGGAAAGTACGCGACCAACCTGCGCCTTCAAGCGCTCATCATGTCCCGGTTTCTGGCGCGCGTAGTCGGCGGCAAGCTCATACCGTCCGGACATTCGTCGACTGCAACCCACGTCCACGGGACGCGTGCATCGCGGTCAAATCGACCGCCACGCGAATCCAGCCTCCTGTCCCGCAACGCCAATCCAGTCCGGCGCGCATCGCAGCGCGCCCGCCAGCGCCTCGCGGGCCAGCATCGGCCGGTTGTTGGTCTTCGACAGGTGCGCGGCCACGATGTGCTCGAGGCGCGTGCAGTCAATGTTTCGCAGCAGCGAGGCTGATGTGAGGTTGTCCAGGTGCCCAAACTTGCCCGCGACGCGCTTTTTGAGCCGATCCGGGTAGGGGCCCGCCATGAGCATGTCGAGATCATGATTGCACTCGAGGACCAGTGCCTCGCAACCGGTGAGCGCCTCTTCAATCTGTGCTGTCAGCGTCCCGGTATCGGTCATCACCCCCAGGCGCGCATCACCATCTGAAAAGACAAACTGCACCGGTTCCGCGGCATCGTGCGGCACCTTGAACGGTCGAACCTCGATGCCCCCGATCGCGAATGGGACCGCCGGGTCGATGATCCGCAACGATTCCGCGGGGATGGACTGCGGATCGACGAATCGCGCGGTGCCTTGCGTGAGCCACACCGGCAGCCTGTGCTTGCGCGCGAATCGTGCCACTCCGCCCAGGTGATCGCTGTGCTCGTGCGTCACGACCAGCGCTGTGAGATGACCGGGCTGCAGGCCCGCACGCGCCAATCGTCGCTCGGTTTCCGCAATGCCGAAACCGCAGTCGAGCATGGCCACACAGCCACCAGACTCGACGATCAGCGCGTTGCCTTCACTGCCGCTCCCCAGCGAGCAAAAGCGCAAGCCCATGGCGGGCTTCCTGCGGCCCGTCAGCGCAACTGTTCGTGCAGGAGGGCGAGGATCCTTTTGCCTGTACCACTGGTTTCGGCCTTGCCGTCCGAACCTTGGACGTCGATTTCGCTGACGCCGGCTGATTCGCGCACCAGGACCCGGTATTGCGGTTTGGTTGCAGGCTCATCCTTCTTCCAGAACTTCAGCCGGTCCAGAAAGCCTTTGTTGTCCCCGGTTTTCAATTCGGCTTCCGGGTCGATGTAGCGCACGAAGTACACGCCCTTGGAGCGATCGCGGTCCTCGACCGTGAACCCGACCCGATCCAGGGCCAGTCCCACCCGGCGCCAGGCGCGGTCAAAGGGCTCCGCGATCCGCAGCGGGCCGCCCTTGTCCTTGTCAAACTGCGCGCGCGCCGGGGCGTTGGCTCCCGCTGCCGCCACACCGGCCTTGTCCGCATTGGCTGCGCCGAGGCGCACCATCAGGCGCGCCAGCATCTCGGCCTCAAGGTCACGGTCTGTTGCGCGGGGCTGCCAGACCGTGCTGCTCTTGTCGGCTTGGCTGTAAACCTCTTCGACGCCGCGATGGCTGACATAAATCTCCACCGCGCCCGCCTCTGTGCCGGTTTCCAAGCGGGTACGGAATTTGTCGCGAAACCCGGTATCGTAGAGCTTCTCGAAGACACGGCCCACCGTCCGCGACACGATGTCCTGGGGCAGCTTGCTGCGGTTTTCCGCCCAATCGGTCTCCATGACGCCGGCTTCCGGCACCTCGCGGCGGATCACAAAGCCCATCTCTGTCCAGAACTCCTTGATGACCGGCCACAGCTTGTCGGCCGTGCCTTTGACCACCAGGTAACGCTGGTCCCCCGAACGCTCGACACGCATGCCCTCCACGCGCGGCAGCAGCCCGCCAGAGGTGGCGGGCGCGCCAGAGCGATCGCGCGTATAGGCCGAATAGGTGGTGCCCTTCGTATCCGGGATCAGGAAACGGTCATCGGACACCGGCGAGGTCAGGTCCGGCGGCACTTCCAGCGATGGAATCTTTCCGCCCTGTGACCGGTAGTCCGGCCCCTTGGTGGTGCCGCAACCGGCAAGTACTAGCGCCAGCAAGGCGGCAAACGCAAATGGGAGACGTGACTGCATTTAGGCGGCTTCCTTCATGACTTGGAGCACCCCTGCACTTTGCAGGGCCTCCTTGAGCTGCGGGTGGAACTTGGCATCGAAGGGCGTGAGCGGCAGGCGGATGCCGGAATCGATCCGGCCCATTTGCTGCAACGCCCATTTGACGGGGATCGGGTTGGCTTCCAGGAACAACTTGTCGTGCAATCCCTGCAACCGGTTGTTGATCGAAATCGCGGTCTCTCTTTCGCCCGCAAGGCCCGCCTTGCACATTTCATGCATGGCCTTGGGCGCCACATTGGCCGTCACGGATATCGTGCCGTGGGCGCCCATGAAGATCAGGGCCAGCGTGGTCGCATCGTCACCGGACAAAATGGTAAATGCCGCCGGTGCTCGCGCAATCAAGTCGGCGCCGCGTGCCAAGTTTCCCGTGGCGTCCTTGATGCCGACAATGTTCGGGATCGCAGCCAATCGAAGCACGGTGTCGTTGTGCATGTCCGCCACCGTGCGACCGGGCACGTTGTAGAGGATCATCGGCAGGTCGACAGCTTCCGCGATGGCCCGGAAATGGCGATACATGCCTTCTTGCGTGGGCTTGTTGTAATACGGCACTACCGAAAGCGAGTAGTCCGCGCCGGCCCGGCGCGCGAAATCGGCCAGGAAAATGGCCTCCCGCGTGGAATTGCCGCCGGTGCCGGCGATGACCGGCACGCGCTTGGCCGTGTGTTCCACGGCAGCCTGGATCAGGGCACAGTGCTCGTCCATGTCCACGGTCGGCGATTCGCCCGTGGTCCCGACCACGACGATGCCATCGGTTCCCTCGGCGATATGCCAGTCGATCAACGACTTCAATCGTGCAATGTCCAAGTCGCCGTTGGCGTGCATCGGCGTGACGATTGCGACAAGACTGCCTTTGAGCATGGGAAACAGTGCCGGTTCGGTCCGTGGAGGGGGCGTTTGCAATTGCCGCAAACATCACGGAATTGCAATCTGACATTTTAACATCGAACATGTTCCCGCCCGTGTCCGCCCATTGGCGCATTGAACGCCACGCGCCTCGCCAACAACCGCTGGACCACCGCGGGTCGTGGGACCTGGACGTGCACTTGCTCGTGCGCAAGGACATCCAGGGTAACGGCAAACGCTTTGGCCAACTCACCGGGCCGCAAAAGGAACTCCGGCCGCATCGGGCGGCCATAAGCCTCGTTTCCGACGGCAAATGTCTCGTAGGCCAGCAGGCCCCCCGGTCGCAGGGCCGCCGCAATGTACGGGTACAGGGGCCGGTGCAGGTAGTTGGTGACGACGATCGCGTCAAACGCCTCCTCGCCCAAGGGCCAGGATCCGTCTTCAAGGTCGGTTTGCCGGTACTCAATGCGCTCGGTCCACGGGCCAAAGGCAGCGGCCGCCGGCCGCGGGCGGCAATCGACAGCAACAACCGTGCACCCGCGTGAGGCCAGGAAGCGGGCATGCCGCAATCCGCCGCACGCGAGGTCCAACGCGGATGCGCCCGAAGGGATCAGCTGCGCAGCTTTGACCACCCATTCCGATGGTTCGTCGACGCCGTGGTGGCAACACTCGCCCTGGTTTTCCATGCCGAATGATAGTGCGCCTCTGCGATAATCCGCGCATGAGCCCAGCGACCCGGATTTCCCGCGCGCATTGCGAAGCACTCGACCGGAACGACCCGCTGGCCTTTGCGCGCGCGCGCTTCGAGTTGCCGGAAGGACTGGTTTACCTCGACGGCAATTCGCTGGGTGCCTTGCCGCGGACCACTGCGCAAGTGATGGCGCGCACCGTGACCGGGGAATGGGGAAACGGCCTGATCCGGTCGTGGAACCAGGCGGGATGGATTGCACTTGCGGTGGAGACGGGCCGGCGGATCGCGCGATTGATCGGTGTCCAGTCCGATGAGGTCATTGCCTGCGATTCGACGTCGATCAACCTCTTCAAGCTGGTGGCCGGCGCCTACAGCGCCGCACGCCTTCAAGACCCGGCGCGGAAGGTCATCCTCTCCGAGAAAGGCAATTTCCCGACCGACCTCTACATGACCGAGGGCCTGGCGCGCCTGGCGGGCAGCGACGTCGAATTGCGCTGGGTGGAAGGTGAGGATTTGGCTGCGCACTTCGGGTCGGATGTCGCGGTTGCACTGTTCACCCAGGTCGACTATCGCAGCGGGCGTGTGCTGGACATGGCGGCCATGAACCGTGCCGCGCGCGCAGCCGGCCACGACATCGTCTGGGACTTGAGCCACAGCGCAGGGGCGCTCGACTTGCACCTCGCGCGCGACGGTGCCGAACTGGCGGTTGGTTGCGGATACAAGTACCTCAACGGTGGCCCTGGCGCACCGGCGTTTGCCTATGTCGCGCGCGCACGCCAGGCCAGCTTTCCGATGATCCTGTCCGGATGGATGGGACACGCGGCGCCCTTCGATTTCGACCCGGCCTACGTGCCGGCGTCGCATGTGGGACGATTCCAATGTGGGACACCGTCGATTCTCGCGCTGCGCGCATTGGATGAGGGTGTGGCCACTTTTGACGGCGTGGACATGGCGGCGTTGCGCGCCAAGTCACTGGCGCTGTCAGGCTTGTTCTGGGACCTCATGGAGACCCATTGCGCCGGGTTCGGCTTCGTCTGCATCTCGCCCAGGGACACTGCGCGGCGGGGCAGCCAACTCTCTTTTTCGCACCCGCAGGCGTGGCCGATCATGCAGGCGCTCATCGACCGCGGCGTCATCGGCGATTTCCGTGCGCCGGACTTGCTGCGCTTCGGCTTCACGCCGCTCTACCTGCGCCACGCCAATGTCTGGGACGCCGTGATGATCCTGCGCGAGGTGATGATTTCAGGTGCGTGGCGAGCCGGGCGGCACCAGGTTCGACAGGCGGTGACATGAGGAGTCGAGCATGACAACCCAGGCCCCGATCCGCGTCGAGTTCGACCGGCCCTCCATGCAACTCGCAAGGCCGCAAATCGCACCGGGCGAAGCTTGGGCCAAAGTGCTGCAGGAGCCTGCACCAGCCGAACGCACGGCCTTGATGGCGCGCATTGCTGCAAGATTGAAAGCCCTCGATGCCGTGCTGGTGTCGCACTACTATGTCCATCCCGACCTGCAGGACCTGGCCGAGTCCACCGGGGGGTGCGTGTCCGATTCCCTGGAGATGGCCCGGTTCGGACGCGACCATCCGGCAAAGACGATCGTGGTGTGCGGCGTACGCTTCATGGGCGAGACCGCCAAGATCCTGAATCCGGAAAAGCGCGTCCTGATGCCGGAACTCGAGGCCGAATGTTCGCTCGACCTGGGCTGCCCGCCCGACGAGTTCTCGGCCTTCTGCGATGCCCATCCCGATCGGACCGTGGTGGTGTATGCCAACACCAGCGCCGCGGTCAAGGCGCGTGCCGATTGGATGGTGACCTCGTCCATCGGACTCAAGATCGTGCAGCACCTGCACGCGCAGGGCCAGAAGATCCTTTGGGCACCGGATCGCCATCTTGGCCGGTATATCCAGCGGGAAACGGGCGCGGACATGCTGTTGTGGCAGGGATCCTGCCTCGTTCACGATGAATTCAAGGCCGCCGAACTGGGCGAACTCAAGCGCAGGCACCCCCTTGCGAAGGTGCTGGTGCATCCCGAATCCCCCGAGGCCGTCATCCAGTTGGCTGACGCCGTCGGTTCGACAACGCAGATCATCCGTGCGGCACAGTCGATGGACGCGAACGAGTTCATCGTGGCCACGGACAAGGGCATTTTTCACAAGATGAAGGCAGCCGCACCGGGCAAGCACTTCATCGAAGCGCCCACCGCAGGCAACTCAGCGACGTGCAAGAGCTGTGCGCATTGTCCCTGGATGGCCATGAACGGCCTCGCCAACCTTGCCGAGGTTCTCGAGACCTGCAAGAACGAAGTGCATGTCGATCCCGAGGTCGGCCGCAAGGCTAAACGTGCGATCGATCGCATGCTGGCGTTCGCGGCGGGGCAGGACTTGGGCCACGCGGCAGTTCGGGCCAAGCCCGGCGATGCGACAGGCATGGGTCCGGCATGACGGCAGACAGACATGCGGGATTCACAAGAGTTGACAGCCCCGAATGCGATCGTGTGCGGAAAGTCACGCGGGTGCCACGGTGCGATACGGTAAACTCCCCTCATCGCCGTTGACGCGCCCACTTGCGGCCGCCCTTGCATGAGCAGCCCTTCGATCAATCCGGCCGACCTGTCGCCGACCACGTCGGACATTGACCCGCAAATTCTCGCGGAGATCACGCGCGCACTGCTGCCGTACCTCGGGCCGTATTCGATCACCACGGTCAAGCGCGCCAGCCGGTCCACCAGCGACCCTGCGGTGGCGGTGAAAATCGTCGCCGATCACATTGAGGACGCTGCCAAGCGGGAGTTGTTCCTCAAGAGTGCACGCCGGGTTCTGGCAGCCCACGAGGACGGCAAGTCGGCGCCAGCGGGCGCTGCTGCGGCCGCGGCGGCACCGCAAAAAACCGGCGGACGACCGGCAACGCCTGTCACCGCCGACCTGATGCAACGCGGCGAGGCCGCATCGGCGCCCATCATCGGGCCGCTGGCCACCGTCTTGGTGGGCCGCTATGCGCAAGTGGCAGAGAATTCGCGCGACTTTTTCGACCGCCTTGCAAGCCACCTTCGCACGGCAGAGGAGCGGGAGTTGTTCTTCGAGAAGATCCGCGCGCACTAGCCTGCCGAACACCATCCGAAAACCACGGGGAATGCCATGGGCCTCAGGCTCAAATTCAACTTGATCCTGTTTGCGATCTTTGCCGGGGGCCTGGCCACCATTGCCGTGGTGGCCAACCGGTACCTCGAGAATCAGGCCATCGACGATGCACAGCGCGCGGCCGCCACGGTGCTGGACGCATCCAGTTTCGGCAATCTCGATCCGCGCATTGCCACCGGCATCGGCTCGCGCATGGTCGAAATGAAAATCCGCGAGTACGCCATGGCCGACACCGTGAGCGGCATCGAGGGGCAGGTCGTCCTGAAGCTCAAGGCTTCGCGCGGCAACCAGATTTCCGAGATTCTCACCACGCCGGCCGGCGAACGCCGGCTCGCCGTCGCCCGCATCGTGCGCAACGCGCAGGGCGCCGAACAAGTGCGACTGGCCAACGTCGACCTGGCCTCCATCCTGCAAACCGCCAACATTGCCCTGACCACCCTCATGAGCTCGATCGGCGCGGTGTTCGTCGCGATCTTCATCGTGCTCAACGTGATGCTCGACCGCATGATCGTGCGGCCGGTGGCCGACATGGCCCGTCAGGCCGATGCGGTGTCGGTCGGCGACTTCTCGATTCCTGAATTCATCCCCGGTTCAAAGGACGAAATCGGCGTGCTGGGCATCGCGTTCAATCGCATGCGGCGCAGCACCGAAGAGGCAATCAAGCTCCTCAAAAGCGCGAAATTCTGACCTTCATTCAGTCCTGGTAGATGCTGCTGGTCTCATAGTTTGACTTCAGGTGGCGCAGGCCCACCAGGATCGCCGCGCTTGCCGGAAGCGCCAGCAGCACGCCAAAGAACCCGAACACCTGGCCGAACGCCATCAGCGCGAACAGCACGGCAACCGGATGGAGGCCAATGCGGTCGCCTACCAGCCAGGGGGTGACCACCATGCCTTCGAGCATCTGGCCCAGCGCAAAGACTGCCCAGACCCCAAGCACCCCAACTAGGGTGGGAAACTGCATGATGGCGGCAATGGTGCCCAGCAACAGTCCGGTTCCGCTGCCCAGATAGGGGACGAAGACCAGCAACCCCGTGATCAGGCCGACAGGCAGGGCGAACTCGAGGCCGGCGATCCACAGGCCGGCCACATAGAACACCGACATCAGCAGCATGACCGACACCTGGCCGCGCAGGAACTCCGAGAGCACCGCGTCGATTTCGCGCGCCACGGTGGCCACCGTGGCATGCATGCCGCGCGGGACGATGGCATCGATCCCGCGCACGATCTGCGGCCAGTCGCGCAGCACATAGAACAACACCACGGGAATCAACACCAGGTTGACCAGGAAGCCGATCAGCGCCATGCCACCCACGCCCACGGACGAAAACACGCGCTTGGCGATGGCGGAGGCGTCGGTGAGGTTGTCGGTGACAAACTGCCGGAACGATGCGGCGTCCAGGGTGATGGCGACGCCGAAGGTCTCGTTGATCCAGGGGATCGCGCGCGTCTTGAGTGTTTCCGCAAAGCCCGGAAACTGCGCGGACAGTTGCGCGGCCTCCTTGTAGAACAGCGGCAGCACGATCAGCAGGAACAAGACCACGGCGAGCAGCATGGCGAAGACGGCCAGCAGCGTGCCCCAGGTGCGCGCCAATCCGCGCTGCTCCAGGCGCGTCACCATCGGGTCAAAGATGTACGCCAGGATTGCCGCCGCCAGGAACGGCGCGAGGATCGGCGACAACAAGGACAGCAGCAATCCCAGTCCCACGAGGGCCAACACGATGACCAGCGCATTCCAATTGAGCCAGGCGGGCAGTGCGCCGGGCTGCCGGCGCGCACGATGGCGTTGCAGGAACCGCGGTGTAAAGTCGCGAGGAGGCATGGTCCGCTCCGGGGAGGTCGTGGGGATTCGCAGTAAAATGCCGCTCGCTTCGGTCGGCCGTTGCGGCTCGCTGCCTGCCGCGCATCCTAATCCACTTCCCGCCGGTGTGCGCACCCCCAAGGGCCGCACGGCCAGAACCATGACTGACAATCCGCTTTCACCGCTGACCTACAAGGATGCGGGCGTCGACATCGACGCCGGCGACCAGTTGGTCGAGAACATCAAGCCGTTCGCCAAGCGCACGATGCGTCCGGAAGTGCTGGGGGGCATTGGCGGATTCGGAGCCCTGGTCGAAGTCTCGAAGAAATATCGCAATCCGGTGATGGTGGCGGGCACCGACGGCGTCGGCACCAAGCTCAAGCTGGCGTTCCACCTGAACAAGCACGACACCGTCGGCCAGGACCTGGTCGCCATGAGCGTGAACGACATCCTGGTCCAGGGTGCTGAGCCGGTGTTCTTTCTTGACTACTTTGCCTGCGGAAAGCTCGACGTGGCCGTGGCGACCGACGTGGTCAAGGGCATCGCGGCAGGCTGTGAGCTGGCGGGCTGCGCCCTGATCGGCGGCGAGACCGCGGAAATGCCGTCCATGTACCCCGCCGGCGAGTATGACCTCGCCGGTTTTGCAGTGGGACTGGTCGAGCGCGACGCGATCATCACCGGCCGTTCCATCGCGCCCGGCGATGCGGTGCTCGGCCTGGCGTCATCCGGCCCGCACTCGAACGGCTATTCGCTGATTCGCCGGATCATCGAGCGGAGTGGCGTCGATTTGAACGCCGCAAGTCACCGTCAGTTGGCCCTCGACTTGCTGGCGCCGACAAGAATTTACGTCAAGCCGCTCCTGGCCCTGCTGGCCGCACATCCAGGCGTGGTCAAGGGCCTGGCGCACATCACGGGCGGCGGACTGACCGAAAACATTCCGCGCGTCCTGCCCGATGGCGTCACGGCCGCCATCGACCGCACCTCCTGGACCCGCCCTCCGGTGTTCAGCTGGCTGCAGGAACACGGCAAGATCGACGATTCGGAAATGGCCCGCACGTTCAATTGCGGCATCGGCATGGTGCTGGTGGTGGACGCAGCAAACGCCACAAACGTCAGCGCGTTCTTGCGCAGCGAAGGCGAAACCGTGTTCGCGATCGGGGCCATTCGTGCACGCGCAACGGGCGAGCATCAGGCCATTGTCGCCTAGGACCCAGGCACCAAACACTATAACTGGTGCGGGTCGCAGGCCATTTTGGCCCCGAATGCCGCGCCAGTCATGGACTTTCGCATGCTGAGGCTTGTCATCCTGATTTCCGGTCGCGGCAGCAACATGGAGGCGATCCTCGACGCGGGCTTGCCGGTCCGTGTTTCAGCGGTCCTCAGCAACCGTTCAGATGCGGCCGGCCTCGACATCGCGCGACAGCGCGGCATTCCCGTGGAGGTCATTGACCACCGAAGCTTTGCGTCGCGCGAGGCGTTCGATGCCAAGCTCGGCAATGCCATTGCCGCACATGCGCCCGATTTCATCGTCTTGGCGGGCTTCATGCGCGTGCTCGGCGCAGCCTTCATCTCGCGCTTCCAGGGCCGCATCCTCAACATCCACCCCTCGCTCCTGCCGGCGTTTCCGGGCCTCCACACGCATCGGCGCGCATTGGAAGCGGGCGTGACCGTGCACGGTGCCACCGTGCATGTGGTCACGCCTGAACTGGACCACGGGCCGATCCTGGCGCAGGTCGCCGTTCCGGTGCTGCCGGACGACACCGAGGACACGCTTTCCGCCCGCGTTCTCAAGCAGGAACACGCCCTGTATCCGGCGGTACTCCAGGCACTGGCGGACGGACGTTTGTCGATCGGGCCGGCGGGTGTCGTCCGGCGCCAGCAGGGCGGCGTTGATTCCGGCGCGTCGGAACGATTTCTCCGACAGCCGGAGGATCACGGTGGTTAGCCAGCACTTTTCGGTACTTTTGTTGGGCTTGATGTTGGGCACGATGGTGGGGCGGGCCCTCGCGGCGGAGCCGTCCACCCGCGTCGTGCTCGAATATCGCATTGCCAAGGCCGGCATCACCATCGGCACGGTGCGGGAGATGTTCTCGCGCGAAGCAGGCCAGTATCGGATCGTATCGGAAACCCGCACGGCCGGTCCCGTCCGCTTGTTCCTGAAAGACCGGTTGACGATCACCTCCGAAGGCCGCATCGATCCGGCTGGCCTCGTCCCCGAACGCTACTCATTTCAGCGCGAACGCGATGCCCACCGGAACCTCATCGCGGTGTTCGACTGGGCCGCGCAGCAGATCATTGCCTCCAGCGGTGAACGGAGGGAAACATTCGAATTGCCGCCCGGTACGCACGACCGCGTGTCCGCCATGTACCAGTTCATGTTCCGGCCCCCGTCGGGGGACGTCGTCAGCACGTGGATGACCCAGGGCAGGAAGGCGGAGCATTACCGCTATCTGCGGCAGGGCACCGCCTCCGTAGCGGTGGCCGGACGCGAACTCCAAACGGTGCACTACCGCCGGGACGCCGCACCCGGCGAATCGCGCGCCGAGTTGTGGTTGGCACCTGACCTGAAATTCCTGCCCGTGAAAATGGTGTTCTCCGATGCCCAAGGCCTGTCGCTGGAACAAATCCTGGTATCGGTGTCTCTACAATGAGGTTTGAGAGGTCCCCTCAATCGCGACTTGAATCCCTTGACCCACACGGCCTCGTTCCCGGCGCAGCCAAATCCCAAGCCCGCTGACTGGGCTTCCCGATCCCTGTTGCGCGACCGGCGTGCGTTGTATCTTGGCCTGACCCTGACCCTGCTGTTGCATGCCGCAGCCTACTGGCTTGCGCCGGGCCTCACATCGACCTGGAGCCAGGTATCCGCCATCACCTACGTGGTCGCCCTGTCACCGCGGCCGGCAGCGATGCCAGCCAATCCGCGCGGCAAGAGGGCATCAACCCGGCGGCAAGCGCCGCCTGCCCCGGCCTTTGCGACGAGCAGCCCTCCAGCCGAAACGCCGATTGACGCTGGCGAAGGGCTGGGGCCGGGTGCCCGCGACCTGGACACGGAGGGGTCTTTCGCGGAACTTTTTGCGCAGTCGCTGACGTCGCTCCCGGTACGCGACGTTGCGGCATCACACGCGCCGCCCTCCCCGTCGCTGTCGGCGGCGCCCCCTGCAGCCCCCGATCCGCCGCCATTCGAGTTGCCACGCGCCGTGTCGATCACGTTCGATGCGCGCTCTTCCATCACCGACGGCGTGGCCAGCTATACCTGGCGGCGCGAAGGCCGAAACTACGAGACGCAAAGCACGCTGCAGGCCACTGGCTTCTTTGTCAGCCTGTTTGCCGGTGTCATGCACCAGGTCAGCAAGGGCACCGTCAGCGCCGCGGGAGTATCTCCGGAGTCGTTCTATTTCAGGCGCGGCGACACGCCGCCCGACACCGCGGTGTTTCATCGCGCGGGCAGTGAACTGCGCCTGGCCCGTGCGGGCGGCCCGGTTCGCGTTCAACCCCTGCCGGCGTCGATTCAGGACACCCAGAGTTTCGTCTTCCACCTGGCCTACCTGCTTGCGCAGGACCGGCCGGCCGGCCAACCGATCGAGTTGATGGTGACCAATGCGCGCAAGGTGTATCGGTATCGCTTCCAGGTCATCGGTTTCGCGCCTCAGGAAACCCCGTGGGGCACAGTCGAAACGGTGCACCTGAAGTCAGACGCCTCGGACCCGTCGGACGCGTATGAGGTCTGGCTCGCCCCGTCTCAGCACAATCTGCCGGTGCGCCTGAAGTTCTTTGCAGGCCGATTCCCGATAGAACTCGTTGCGACGAGCATCGTCTCTGAGCGATAATAGGCGTTTGGGCCGTCAGGCCCGTCGCCCGAACGCAGATCCACGGGCGCATTCGTCCAAAGAACAAACGCCCCGGCATGACTTTTACTCCCGCCCAGTTCAATACACTGGTGGAGGCCCTGACGGTCGTCCTCCCGCTCAATTCCCCCGCGGATGTTCAGTTGAAGCGCTTCTTCAAGGAGCACGCAAAACTGGGCGCGAAGGATCGCGCGCTGATCGCGGAGACCGTGTACACGGTCCTTCGGCACCGGCGCGCCATTGAAAGCGTGATTACCGACGGCGTGCCGCGCAAGATGGCGATCTATGCCCTTACGCGCTACCAGGGCATCGGGTCACGCGAATTGATGACCGTCCTGAAGAAGGCAGAGCAGACTTGGCTGATGGAAGGCAAGCTCAACCCGCCTGCCAATCCGCCACTCGGCATCGCCGCGGAGCTTCCGGACTGGGTGATCAACCGGCTCAAGAAGTACTTCCCGGACAAGGACATCCTTGCACTCGGGCGCAGCATGATGAACCCGGCCCCCCTGGACTTGCGCGTCAATGCGCACAAGGCCAAACGCGACGCGGTCGTGCAACAGTTGCAGAAATCCGACATCAAATGCAAGGCGTCGCCGTTCTCGCCGATCGGCATCCGCCTGGAGTCCAAGGTGTCGTTGGCCAAGCACCCGGCGCTGCTCGAGGGCTTTGTCGAGGTCCAGGATGAAGGCAGCCAGATCCTCGGCCTGATCCTGGAGGCCAAGCGGGGCGAAATGGTCGTCGATTTCTGTGCCGGCGCGGGCGGCAAATCGCTGCTGATCGGTGCCGCCATGTCCTCGACCGGTCGTGTCTATGCCTTCGATGTGTCCGAAAAGCGCCTGGCCAACCTGGCGCCGCGATTGAAGCGATCCGGCCTGTCGAACATCATGCCGCAGGCGATCGACTCCGAAAACGACGCGCGCATCAAGCGCCTGGCAGGCAAGATCGACCGCGTCCTGGTGGATGCACCCTGCACCGGCCTGGGCACGTTGCGACGCAATCCCGACCTCAAGTTCCGTCAGACCGAGGCTGGCCTGGGTGAACTGACAGCCAAGCAAACCGCCATCCTCAAATCCGCGGCTCGCCTGGTCAAGGACGGTGGCAGGCTGGTGTACGCAACCTGCAGTTTCCTGCCCGAGGAAAACGAGCACATCGTGGAGAAGTTCCTGGCGTCCCACGCGGATTTCAAGCTGGTGCCTGCATCAGGCGTGGTGACGCGGCTCAAGATTCCCCTCAAGGGAATTGGCGACGTGTTGAAACTCTCGCCCCAGCAGCACGGCACGGATGCGTTCTTTGCCGCGATTCTCGAGCGCAAGAAGTAGCCCGCATCAATCGGCGGGGTCCCCATGGCGGCCGACTTCGAAAAACTGATCAGCCAGTTGACCACGGTGCAAGGCGCTTGGGAGCTTTGCGTGATCGGTGCCGGATTCCTGGTTGGATGGCTGCTGTCGCAGCCGTTGAAGGACAAACTGCCCGCCAACCTGCAGCCGGGTGCGCTCAAGATCGGTGCCGGCAGCGTTCACCGCATTGCGTTTCCGCTGATCACGCTGAGCGCGGTCTGGTTGATGCGACTTGCATTGGCGCGTTGGCAACCGGTCCCAATCCTGAACGTGGCAATTCCGCTGCTCGCGACATTCGCAGTGATCCGGCTGGCCATTTACTTGCTGCGCCATTGCTTGCCGCCCAGCAAGACGCTGAAGGCCTCTGAACGGCTGATCTTCTATACGGTTTGGGGCGCCGTGGCGCTGTACCTGACGGGCGTGCTACCCGAGGTCAAGGCTGCCCTCGAAGAGGTCAGCTTCACGACCAACAAGCAAAAAATCACGCTGTTGATGATCTTGCAGGCGCTGTTTTGGGCGGCGGTGACCCTGTTTGCGGTATTGTCGTTCTCTCGCATCATCGAGCAGCGGTTGATGGCCGCGTCCGGCATGGACCTGTCGATGCGGGTGTTTGCGGGCAAGATGATCCGCGCCCTGGCTGTCGTGGTCGGCATCCTGATCGCGCTGCCCATTGTTGGCATCGACATCACCGTGCTGTCGGTGTTCGGTGGTGCGTTGGGCGTCGGCCTGGGGCTCGGCATGCAGAAGATCGCGAGCAACTATGTTTCAGGCTTCGCCATTCTGCTCGACCGCTCGATCCGCCCAGGAGACCTGGTGACGATCGCTGACCGCCATGGCATCGTCACCGACATCAAGACTCGCTATACGGTGGTAAAAAGCCTGGACGGCACCCAAGCCATTATTCCAAACGATACCGTGGCGACCACCACCGTCCTCAACCATTCCAACGACACTGGTGCGGTTGCGATCAAGTTCCCGTTTACCATGCGTCACGGGCCGAGTGTCGATCGGGCATTGCAATTGGCTTCCCAAGCAGCGGCTAAGCAGAAGCGTGTACTAACTACACCCGCCCCCACGGCGCAGATTGTCAAGTTCACCGAGTCCACCATTGAATGTGAATTGTTGATTTGGATTGGCGACCCGGAAATTGGATACGGCCGCCTCAGATCGGACATTTTTAGTGATTTTTTGCAACTTTTAAGCGACAATAGTGTCAAGTTAGTGAAGGAAGCTGTTTCGAACGCATGATCGGCCGGATTGGCAGCTGCATTTTTTTAGTGGGAACTCCTGCAGCAGATTTCGGGCCGGCCCCGTAAAATGCAGGACTGAAGTACAACGAGCCATTTCAAGGATCCGCGGCTGTTTCGGACCAATCGTGGCCACCTATCGGAGCACTCAACTGTGACCCTGAACGAATTCCTGAACCTTGCCGCGCACGGCCTGATCGACCTCCCATGGTGGGGTTATGTCGTTGTCTTGCTGGCCTTGACGCACATCACGATCGCGTCGGTGACGATCTTCCTGCACCGCGCGCAGGCCCACCGCGGGCTCGATCTGCATCCGTCGATCAGCCACTTCTTCAGATTTTGGCTGTGGCTGACCACGGGCATGATCACCAAGGAATGGGTGGCGATCCACCGCAAACACCACGCCAAGTGCGAAACCGAGGAAGATCCGCACAGCCCGATGATCTACGGCATCCGCAAAGTCCTGACCGAGGGCGCGGAGCTTTACAAAATTGAGGCCCGCAATGCAGAAACGTTGGACAAGTACGGCACCGGGACCCCGGATGACTGGATGGAGCGCAACGTCTATTCTCGCTTCCCCTGGCAAGGCGTCGGCCTGATGCTGCTGGTGAACCTGCTGCTGTTCGGCCCGATTGGTGCCGCAGTGTGGGCACTCCAAATGATCTGGATTCCCGTGCACGCGGCGGGCGTGATCAACGGCATCGGCCACTATTGGGGCTACCGTCACTTCACGGTGAGCGACACGTCGACCAACATCGTGCCGATCGCTTTCTGGATCGGCGGCGAAGAATTGCACAACAACCACCATGCGTTTCCGACCTCTGCGCGCTTTTCCATGCGCTGGTACGAGTTCGACCTCGGCTGGACGTACATTCGCATCCTGGCGGCGCTGAAACTGGCCAACGTCAAGAAGGTCGCCCCGCGGCCGCGATTCGACTTGAACAAGGCGAGAGTCGACGCCGAGACCGTGCAGGCCGTCATCGCGCACCGTTACGAAATCGTCACCAAATACGTCCGCGCGCTGAAGGCGACCTGCCACGAGGAAGTGGCCCGCATCCGCGCCAACGGCCACGCCTCGCCGATGGCCTCGATGCGCGAAAGCAAGGCAATCCGCAATTTGAAACACTGGCTGCGCAGCGATGCCGACCAGTTGAGCGCCGAAAGTCGGGCCTCGCTCAAGGAGACGCTGGCGCACAGCAAGGTGCTGGACAACTTGTACACGCTGCGCCTTGACCTGGCGAAGATTTGGGAGCGTTCCACCTTGACCAAGGAAGAGCTGGCCTCCAGGCTGGAAGAATGGTGCAAGCGCGCGGAAGCCACCGGCATCGCCCAGCTGCAGCAATTCACGCGCCAGCTCAAGAGCTACGCCTGATAAGGCGTGCGCCTTCGCTGCGCCCCAAAAAAAAGCCCGGCATTGCCGGGCTTTTTTGTTTCAGGGCGCCAAGACTACTTGAGCTTGGTTTCCTTGTAGGCGACATGCTTGCGGGCCTTGGGATCGAATTTCATGATCTCCATTTTCTCGGGCATCGTCTTCTTGTTCTTCGTGGTGGTGTAAAAGTGGCCGGTGCCGGCGGTCGATTCGAGCTTGATCTTGTCACGCATGGGGGTCTCCTTACACTACGACGCCTTGCGCACGCAGGTCTGCGAGCACGGCATCAATTCCGTTCTTGTCGATGGTGCGCAGTCCGGCGTTGGTCAGGCGCAGGCGCACCCAACGATTCTCGGACTCGACCCAGAAACGGCGGTACTGCAGGTTGGGCAGGAACCGGCGCTTGGTCTTGTTGTTGGCATGGGAAACATGGTTGCCGACCATCGGCCCCTTTCCCGTCACTTGGCAAACACGTGCCATGGATACACCTCGCTGATCAGATTGAACATCGGGCCGAAACCACCGGCTCCATTTGGATTGGTTGTCTTGCGCAGCGACGCCAACACGGGCGTACACCAGGCAAGCCAAAGATTATAGCCAAAAACAAGGACTTAGCGCAAGTCACCGATGCCCAAAGCCTAGCCCATCAGGCCTTGCTCGGCAAAGGACACGGACGCCCCCGGGGCCACCACGAAATGATCGAGGACCCGCACATCCACCAACGCCAGCGCGTCGGCGAGCGCCCGGGTCAGCGCCCGGTCTGCCGCGGAGGGCTGCGGTTCGCCGGACGGATGGTTGTGCGCGAAGATCACGGAACCGGCATTGTGGTGAATGGCGCGCTTGACCACTTCGCGCGGATAGACGCTGGTCTGCGTCAGCGTACCGCGGAACATCTCCTCGACGGCGAGGACGCGATGCTGCGCGGTCAGGAACACCACTACAAACACCTCATGGTCCAGCCGCGCCAGTGTCAATCGCAAATAGTCGCGCACGGCCTGGGGGGAATTGAGCGTATCGGTTTCCTTGAGCTGTTCGTGGATGGCCCGGCGCGCCATTTCCATGACCGCCTGCAACTGGACGTACTTGGCCATGCCCATGCCGTGGATGCCGCATAGCTCCGACTCGGGTGCGGCAAACAACTTGCCCAGGCTGCCGGTGACCTTGAGCACATCGCGCGCCAGGTCGACGGCACTCTTTCCCCTCACCCCCACGCGCAGGAAGATTGCCAGCAGCTCAGCATCCGACAATGCCTGCGCCCCTTGTGCGAGCAACCGTTCTCGAGGCCGCTCTTCCTTCGGCCAAGCCGTTATGGCCATGTACTCCCCCTTGGTCTGTTTTTTCCGTGTGTAGAATGCGCCGATGTCGAACACGCCGGCATTGCCCAACTCTCAAATCGTCCTCGGCATCACTGGCGGTATTGCGGCCTACAAGTGTCCCGAGTTGGTCCGGCTCGCCCGAAAGGGTGGCTTTGACGTCCAGGTCGTACTGACTTCTGCCGGCGCCCGGTTTGTCACTTCCGCTACGTTGCAAGCGGTCTCCGGAAATCCGGTTTTCCTCGATGCCTGGGACGACCGGATTGCCAACGGCATGCCGCACATCGAGCTTTCGCGTGGATCCCAAGCCATCTTGATCGCGCCTGCCAGCGCAGATTTTCTCGCCAAACTGGCTGTGGGTCTGGCAGACGACCTGCTCTCAACGCTTTGTCTTGCGCGTCAGCCGACGTGCAGGTTCATTGTCGTGCCGGCAATGAATCGGGAGATGTGGGAAAAGCCCGCCACCCGCCGCAACGTGGACCGGTTGAAAGCGGATGGCGTCGAGATTTGGGGACCCGACGCGGGGGATCAGGCCTGTGGTGAAACGGGCCCGGGGCGCATGTGGGAACCTGACACGATCGTTGCGAAACTGACCGAATGCCTTTCACCATCAAGTAAGCAGACACTATCCAAAAAGCCCTTGCGCGCATTGGTGACTGCCGGTCCCACCTTCGAGGCCATCGACCCGGTCCGCGGGATTACCAATCGCAGTTCCGGAAAGATGGGCTATGCCATTGCCGAGAGCCTGATCGCCCGCGGCCTCAATGTCACCTTGGTCAGTGGCCCTGTTGGACTTGGCCCGCCTGCCGGGGCCCGCGTGGTTCATGCAATCTCCGCATCTGACATGTTGGCTGCAGTTAAGGCCAATTTGACAGGAAATGACCTGTTTTTTGCCGTTGCTGCCGTTGCTGACTACACTCCGGAAGTCGCCCAATCGGAAAAGATCAAGAAGTCCGCCTCTGTCAAACAGCTGAAGCTGGTTCCAACTGTAGATATTTTGGCCTGGGTCGCTGGGCAAGCCAACCCGCCCTTTTGCGTCGGCTTTGCTGCGGAAACCAATAACATCATCGAATATGCATCTAAAAAACGTCAAAGTAAGAAAATTTCAATGATCGTCGCGAATCATGCCAAGTCTGCCATTGGATCCGACGAGAATGAAGTCACGATCATCGACGACGCGGGAACGCACACACTCGCGCGTGGCCCAAAATTCGAAATTTCCTCAAAGATCGTTGATCACGCGCTAAAAATGTTTCAAAAGCAGAGAATTTCAAGAAAGTCGACCAAATGAACCAATCTGGACCGGGTGACAAATGCTGATGCTGGATGTTCGCGTGTTGGACGACCGCCTGAAGAGCCAACTTCCGCATTACGCCACCCCGGGATCAGCTGGCTTGGACCTGCGCGCGTGCATCGACGCGCCGATCAACCTCAAGTCCGGCGACACGACGCTGGTCCCAGCCGGAATTGCCATCCACTTGGAGAATTCCGGCCTGGCCGCCATGATCCTGCCGCGGTCCGGGCTCGGCCACAAGCACGGCATCGTGCTGGGCAACCTGGTCGGGCTGATCGACTCGGACTACCAGGGCCAGATCTTTGTTTCCGTCTGGAACCGCGGAAAGGCCGACTTCACCATCGAGCCGATGGAGCGGATTGCCCAGCTCGTCGTGGTACCCATCGTGCAGGTGCAGTTCAACCCGGTGGCCGAGTTTTCCGAATCGCAACGCGGCGCCGGGGGATTCGGGAGCACCGGGACGCAATGAGCCTGCGTGACCCGATGTCCGCGCGCACCGTGAACGGCGCGTTGATCGTCCCGGACACCCGCAAGATCCCCTTGCTTCAGCCATCCCAAGTCCCGCCCTGCGCCATGGCGCGCCATCCATGAACAGTCTCGCCTCCACAATCGCATGATTGCACCCCGATCCAACTTGCACGGCCTGGCTGCGGCACTCGCGCTGTGGGCCTCCCTCTTGTTGCCCCCCCTTGCCACTCACGCCAAGGAACCGCAGCGGAATCTGCCCACCCTCCAGTTGTCTGCCGGGGGTCAATCGATCCGTGCCGACGTGGCGGCCACGGACGCAACGCGCGAAAAGGGCCTCATGTTTCGCGAAAAAATGGGCCGCAACGAGGGCATGCTGTTTGTCTTCTCATACCTTGGCTACCACGCCATGTGGATGCGCAACACGCCACTGCCCCTGAGCGTGGCCTTCATGGACGACAAGGGAACGATCCTCTCGATCCACGACATGGATCCGTTCTCGGAGAACCTGCACCAATCCGCCGGTCCGGCGCGCTTCGCGCTGGAAATGAACAAGGGATGGTTCGCGACCGCGAAGGTCAAGGTGGGAGATCAGGTCAAGGGCCTGGAGAAGGCGCCGAAGCCGCAATAGCCTTCCGCACCGGCCGCCAGGCCATTGCAGTTTGCACGCCGTCCGGCGCACCGGCCCGCAAGCAACCCGCCTTCTGCAGTAACCGGCTGTCCCGGGCGCCTACTTGATTTGCAGCAGGAACTGTTTCAAGCCGCCGAGCAACATCTCGATCGCAATCGCGGTGAGGATCAGGCCCATCAGCCGCTCAACGGCCTCCATGCCGCGGCGTCCGAGGAGCTTCTCGATGCGCTCGCCGAGCGCCAGGATGATCGTGGTCACCAGCATCGCCGCGGTCAGCGCGCCGATCCACAGGCCCAGCTTGGCCGGCTCGCGGGACACCATCAACATGACAGTGGCCAGCGCGGACGGCCCCGCGATCAGCGGGATCGCCAACGGCACGAGCAACGGTTCGCGCGCCATCTCGTCGCTTTCCCGATGCGCCGCCGACGGAAACACCATGCGGATCGAGATCATGAACAGGATCACGCCCCCGGCGATCGACAGTGAAATCTCGGACAGGTGCATCACGTCCAGGAACTGCCGGCCAAAGAACATGAACGCGATCAGGATGAGGTAGGCGAGGAAGCACTCGCGCACCACCACTTTGGCGCGACGCGGGCCCGGCAGCCCTTTGAGCAGCGGCGACACCACCGGCAGGTTGCCGAGCGGATCGAGCACCAGGAACAGGAGGACGAATGCGGAGACGAGTTCGGCGTTCATGGAGGACGTATTTTGCCGGATCGATGGCCCGGCAAGGCGAGCAACGGGGTACGGACGGGGTCGATGCTTCGCACGGCATCGGCCAAACTCAAGCACTGGAGCGGCACCCAGGCCCATTCCGGCCCAGACGGCGCGTCCTGCTTGCACTTTGACGTCCCTATGCCCCACCTGCAGGCATTTGGCCTATCATCGCCGCACGACAAGATTCCAGGAGACCGCGATGCTGCAGGCGTTGGATTCGGTGGTTCCGCAACGCTACTGGGCGTGGAGCGCGTGCATCTTCATTGCGGTGTTTTCCGTGCTGGCCTCAGCATGGTCCGGCTGGTGGGTCTGGCCTGCACTGGCCTTTGGTGCGTTGTCCGTGGTCGGCTATGCCGATTATTCGCAGGCGCGCCAGGCGATCCGCCGCAACTACCCGGTGATCGCGCATTTCCGGTTCTTCTTCGAGTTCATCCGCCCGGAGATCCGCCAGTACTTCATCGAGGCCGACCGCGACGAGTTGCCCTATTCGCGCGCACAGCGCTCCATCATCTACCAGCGCGCCAAGGGGGTCGTGGACAAGCGGCCCTTCGGCACCCAGCTCGACGTGTACGAACCGCACTACGAATGGATCAACCACTCGATGGCGCCGGTGGACATCGCGCACCACGACTTCCGCGTCACCATCGGCGGCCCGGCGTGCACCAAGCCCTACTCGGCCAGCGTGTTCAACATCTCGGCCATGAGCTTCGGCGCGCTGTCTGCCAACGCGATCCTGTCGCTCAATGCCGGCGCCAAGCGCGGCGGCTTCTACCACGACACCGGCGAAGGTTCGATCTCGCGCCACCACCGCGAAAATGGCGGCGACCTGGTCTGGGAGATCGGCTCGGGCTACTTTGGTTGCCGCAACGCCGACGGCACGTTCAATGCGGACCGGTTCCGCGACAACGCTGCGTCCGAACAGGTCAGGATGATCGAAATCAAGCTCTCGCAAGGCGCCAAGCCGGGACACGGCGGCGTGCTGCCCGGTGCGAAAGTGACTGAGGAAATTGCCGAGGCGCGCGGCGTGCCGGTCGGCACCGACTGCATCTCGCCGGCCAAGCACTCGGCATTCGCGACGCCCATCGAAATGATGCAGTTCGTCGCGCGCCTGCGCGACCTCTCCGGCGGCAAGCCGGTGGGCCTCAAGTTCGCCGTCGGACATCCGTGGGAGTGGTTCGGCATGGTCAAGGCCATGCTCGAGACCGGCATCAAGCCGGACTTCATCGTCGTCGATGGCGGGGAAGGCGGCACCGGTGCCGCGCCGCTGGAATTCACCGACCACGTCGGTGCGCCGCTGCGCGAGGCGCTGATGCTGGTGCACAACACGCTGGTGGGCGTCAACCTGCGCGACCAGATCAAGATCGGCGCCTCGGCCAAGATCGTCACCGGCTTCGACATCGCGCGCACCATCGCCATGGGCGCGGATTGGTGCAATGCCGCGCGCGGCTTTATGTTCGCGCTGGGCTGCCTGCAGGCGCAGACCTGCCATACCGGGCACTGTCCGACGGGGGTCACCACGCAGGATCCGAAGCGCATGCGCGCGCTGGTGGTGCCCGACAAATCGGAGCGCGTGTACCAGTTCCACCGCAACACGATGGAGGCCCTCAAGGAGTTGCTCGCAGCCGCCGGCCTCAATCACCCTGGCGAACTCGGTCCCGAGCACGTCATCCGCCGCGTGTCCTCCACCGAGGTGCGCTCGATCGCGGCGCTGCACAAGTGGGCCAAGCCCGGCGAACTCCTGTCGGGCGTGCCGGACCTGCCGGTGTTCAAGGTGTTCTGGGACGTCTCGCGCGCCGACAGTTTCAAGGCGCCAGAAACAGTCCTGCGCATGGCGGCCACCAAGACGCATTGATCCCGCCGCGGCAAGGTGGCAGCTCAGTACCCGCGTTCCAGGTCCACGATCCCGTCCACGGGATCTCCGCGTTCCAGTGCCTCGATCTTGGCGACGATCTGCGCCACGCCCGGCGCGATGAGCGTGGTGCCGGAGATGTGCGGAGTGACCGTGACCTTCGGGTGCGTCCAGTAGGCGTGACCGTCAGGCAAGGGCTCGGCGGCGAACACATCCAGCGCAGCACGCGCCACCTTGCCCGCGTCAAGCGCCGCGAGCAGCGCCCCATCGTCGATCAGCGCCCCGCGACCGACGTTGATGACCAGGGCGCCGTCGCGCAACGTTGCCAACGCTTGCGCATCGACGACGTGCCGCGTATCCGCCGTGAGCGGCAGGGCCAGTACTAGCACGCGTGTCGCGGCAAGGAAGGCGTCGAGTTCATCGCGGCCCGCATAGACCTTGAATCCATCCATCGCCTTCGGCGAGCGCGACCAACCTTGCACCGGGTAGTCGAACCCGGCCACGGCACGTGCAATGACGGCGCCGATCGAGCCCATGCCCATGACACCGACCGGCCA
>JAEUMZ010000078.1 GCA_016790765.1 Betaproteobacteria bacterium | reverse complement strand
GGCCAGCTGTTCGTCGGTGGCGTAGCGTTGCGGGTAGTAGAAGTACCAGCGCAAGGCCGCATAGGCCAGCGCCGCCCCCACCACCACGGCCGTGAGCTTGGCCGAATAGAACAGCATCACGCCCAGCGTCGCGATGACCATTACGCCGTCGATGAAGGTCTCGACGAAATTGGTCGTCAGCGTCTTCTGGATGGCGTCCACGCTCCTGAACTTGGACACGATGTCGCCGATGTTGCGCTTCTCGAACCACCCCAGCGGCAGGCGCAGCAAGTGCTGGAACAGGGTCGTGAGCAGGCGCAGGTTGAAGTGCGTGGACAGGTACACGCCCACCATCGCACGCACCGCCGCCACCGCCACCTGGATCAGCACCAGCGCGGCGAAGGCGATGCCGAGCACGGCGAGGAAGTCCATGTCGCGCCCCACCAGCACGCGGTCCACCACCAGTTGCAGGAAAAACGGCATGGCGATGGCGAAGGCTTCCAGCGCCAGGGACAGCACCACCAGCTGGAACACCGTGCCGCCCAGCCCGCCACCAGCCGAGAGCAATTGCCAGGCGCTGACCTTCTCGCGCTCGTCGCCTTGCTTGAATTGCTGGTTCGGCGTGAATTCCATCGCCACGCCGGTGTAGTGGCGCGAGGCCTCGGACATCGCGAGCTTGCGTTTTCCGCGGCCGGGGTCGTGCACGATGATGTGCTTGCCCGTGACCTTGGTCAGCACCACGAAATGGTTCATGTCCCAGTGCAGCACGGCCGGCAACTGCAGCTTGCCCAGGCCCTCCAGGGGCGCCTGCACGCCGCGCGCGGCCAGGCCCATCGATTCGGCCACCTGCGAGACGTGCTTGAGCGTCACGCCCTTCAACGAGGGCGAGAGCCGCATGCGCATCGCGGAGAGGTCCGTGAGGTGGCCATGGTACGACGCGATCATGGCCAGGCAGGCGATGCCGCATTCCGGCGCCTCGCTCTGCAGGATCACTGGCACCGAGCGGCCGAAGAGCGCCATCAGAGCCGCCCCTTCAATTGCAGCACGGGCTCGAACACCCATTCGAGGATGCTGCGCTTCTCCAGCAGGATGTCGGCGTTGAACAGCATGCCGGGGCGCAGTGGCACTTCGGAGTCCACTGCGCGCACGCTCTGCTGGTCCAGTTTGGCCACGATGCGGTAGGCCGGCTCCTTGATAACCAGCGGGCCGATCTTTTCCCCCGGCGCCCACACGGTTTGGCTCACGTCGGTGATGACGGCGCGGTACTGCCCGAATCGCTCGTAGGGAAAGGCGTCGTAGCGCAGCGTGAGTTCCTTGCCCTTGGTGACGAAGCCGATCGCCCGCGTGGGCACCAGCACCTCGGCCTGCAGCATGGCGCCGGAGGGCAGGATGGTGGCAAACGGCGCGTCGCTGGCCACCGATTGCCCCATCGCCACGGCGATGTTGGTCACCACGCCCGTAGTCGGCGCCCGGATGACGGACTCGCGCCGCGCATCCTCCTGCGCCAGGTTCTGCTGCACCTCGCTGATCTGGCGCGCCACTTTTTCAGCCTCGTTGCGCGCCTTCAGCGCCAAGGAGGGCTCGTCGCTCTTCGCTGCGGACAACTCGCGGTCCAGGGTCGCCCGCTGGCGCTTGAGCGCCTGGAGCTTCAGTTCCTGGTCCGTCGCCTCATCCGCCTTCTGCCGCGCGACGATGTCGGAGACGAACTTCTCCGCCGCAAGCTGCTTGAAACGCTGTGCCTGCTCCTGCGCCGAGGTCACGCGCTGCTGCTGGAGCCGGGCCTCGCCATCGAGCTGCTTGATCTCCGATTCCAGCGCGGACACCCGCTTCTTGGCCTGCTGGAGCTGCTGCTCGGCCAGTTCCTTGAGTTGGGATTGTTCCTTGGCCAGGCTGTCCTTGCGCTGCGAGAGTTCGCCCGTCACGATCGCGCTGGTGGACGCCGAGCCGGCGGTGGATTTGTCGAGCGCCAGGCGCACCATCGGGTCGCCCTGCTGCACGACCTGGCCTTCCTTGACCAGCAACTCGGCCACGCGGCCGCTTTCGGCGAAGGTCACGCGTGCGGCACCGGCGTCGAGTTGCAGGAACCCCTCCACCCGCTCACGCCGCGTGTATTGCCCCCACACCGCCACCGCAATCATCAGGGCGGCACAACCGGCGGCCAGGGCGGTCAGGATCCACAGCGGCAAGGGGCGCGCGATCGTCGCCTCGCCGAGGAACTTCTCGCGCTGGGCATCGATGGCTTCTTGCCGGAAGAGTTTTCGGGTCACGGAATCCGCGCTGGGGCGACCCGCCAGATGCGAGCCACGCGGATTGTAACCGCGCAGCGCGGCAAATCCGCGCATCGATTTTGCGCTGCGTTTTCGCCGCGCCGCGCTGCGGATTTGACGATGAGGCTACGCCGCGGCTTCCTTGACCACCGCCGCCACGCGTTGCGCCAGCTTCTTCACCAGTGCCGCGTCCTTGCCCTCCACCATCACGCGGATCACCGGCTCGGTGCCGGAGGCGCGCAGCAGCACGCGGCCATCGCCCTTCAAGTCGCCTTCCGCGGCCTTGACAGCCGCCTGCACGGCGGCATTGCCCGCAAAATCGAAGCGCTTGGCGGTGCGCACGTTTTCCAGCACCTGCGGGAACAGGGTCAGTTCGGCCGTGAATTCGCGCAGCGAATGGTTCCCGCGCCGCAACGCGCCCAACACCTGCAGGGCCGAAATGATGCCGTCGCCGGTGGTGTGCTTTTCCAGGCACAGCAGGTGGCCGGAATTCTCGCCGCCGACTTCCCACTCCTTGTCCTTGAGCATTTCCAGGATGTAGCGGTCGCCGACCTTGGCACGCCCGAACGGAATGCCCATCTTGGTGATGAGCTGCTCGAGCGCGAAGTTGGTCATCAACGTCCCGGCCACCCCGCCACGCAGCACGCCGCGGGCATGCCGGTCCTTGACCATGGCGAACAGCAACTGGTCGCCGTCGAACAGGGTGCCGTCGGCGTCGCACATCAGCAGGCGGTCCGCGTCGCCATCGACGGCGATCCCAAAGTCGGCCCGATGCGTCTTGACCGCGGCGCGCATGGCCGCAGGGTGGGTCGCGCCGACGTCGTCGTTGATGTTGGTGCCGTCCGGCGTGTTGCCGATGGCGATCACCTCAGCGCCGAGTTCGCGGAACACGTGCGGGGCGATGTCCCAGGCCGCGCCATTGGCGCAATCGACGATCAGCCTGAGGCCCTTCAAGTCCAGCTGGCGCGGAAAGGTGGATTTGCAGAACTCGATGTAGCGGCCCGCCGCATCCTCGATGCGCCGCACCTTGCCCAGGTTGATCGACTGCAGGGTGGCCAGCGGCTTCTCGAGCAGGGCCTCGATGTCGGTTTCGACGTCGTCCGGCAGCTTCTGGCCATCGGCGGAAAAGAACTTGATGCCGTTGTCGTCGAACGGGTTGTGCGAGGCCGAGATCATGACGCCGGCATTCAGGCGCAAGGCGCGGGTGAGGTAGGCCACGCCCGGGGTCGGGATCGGGCCGGTGAGCAGCACATCCACGCCCGCGGCCGATAGCCCGGCTTCCAGTGCGCTTTCAATCATGTAGCCGGAAATGCGCGTGTCCTTGCCGATGATGACGGTCGGCCGCGCACGGCCGTCGGCCTTTTCCTGTGCCAGCACGCAACCGGCGGCATAGCCCAGCTTCAGGACGAATTCCGGCGTGATGGGGGCCTCGCCCACCTTTCCACGCACCCCGTCGGTACCAAAGTATTTGCGGCTCATGCTTTCTCCATGCCGTCACTGCGGCAAACGTATTCTGTAGGTCAGGTTGGCGCAGCCTACCTGACGCGTTGGCAATTCGCCATTTGCCTTGTCAGGTAGCCTTCGGCAACCTGACCTAAGATGAAACTCCAACACTGGTGCGGACTCTGGCGCCTTTTCGGCCTGGAGCGCCCGCCAGTGCTTGACTTTCACCCTGCGGCCTTCAGCACCTTGAGCATGTCCACCGTTTCCGCGACGTCGTGCACGCGCAGGATTCTCGCACCGTTTTGCGCGGCGATGAGGTGCGCAGCGATCGATCCGGCCAGGCGGCCATCGACATCGCGGCCGGTCAGGGCGCCCAGGGTCGACTTGCGCGACAACCCGGCCAGGATCGGGTAGCCCAGCTTCGCCAGCGACGCCAGGTCGCGCAGCAGGGTCAAGTTGTGTTCC
>JAEUMZ010000068.1 GCA_016790765.1 Betaproteobacteria bacterium | reverse complement strand
TGGGTGCGGAACACGAAGGCCTTCTTGGCCACGTCGTATGACACTACGCCGAAGGCATTGAAGCTGGTCTGTCCGTCCGGCTCGTAGCCGCGGCCCTCGATGAGCTTGATGGTGTCGCCGAGCAGGTTGCCGATGCGCTCGGTCTGCGTGAGTTCGTGCTTCTTGCCGTCGGCCAGGATCGTCCACGCCGGACCGCGCCAGACGCCGTCCATTTTCGACAACGCCTTCATCGCCTCACGCTGCTCGCCCAGCAATTTGGCGGTGTCCTGGAACTGTGCATGGGCGAGGGGGGACAGGAAAGACGCAACCAGGGTGCAAACGGCAAGGAGGGTGGGTGTTTTCATGGTCTCGTGGGCAAAATCAAGGTGGGGTGCGGCGTTCGGGGCAAAAGACGCCTGTGTAGCGCGCCCATGCTGGGGTTTGGGTTTCGTTTGCATGCGTTCCACTGGGCCGGCGAAGCGCGGCGCGCGTGACTTAGAATGCGACGCTGCCCCCCAAGACGCATGAACAATTTACCCGAATCCGGCAAGACCGCGCTGCGCCAGCAGGTCCTGGCCGCGCGCGACCGCCTTGGCGCCGATGCACGCCGTCAGGCCGTGTCGCGCATCTTGCCGCAACTCGTGGCGCTGCCGGCCTACCGCGGCGCACGCACGGTTGCGGCCTACATGGGCTTCGGATCGGAGATCGACACCGGCCCGTTCATCGAGACCGTGCTGTCGGACGCCAAGGTGCTGGTGCTGCCGCGTGTCGATGCAGCGCGGCGCGCGCTGTCGCTGCACCAGGTCGCCGCGCGCGATCGCCTGGTGGCCGGGCCGTGGGGCATCCGCGAGCCGGCGGCCGATTGGCCCGAGGCGCGGATGGACGAGATCGACTTCATCCTGGTGCCCGGCGTGGCGTTCGACCGGCGCGGACAGCGCATCGGCTATGGCGCGGGCTATTACGACCGCCTGCTGGCGGGCCGCCAGCCGCATACGGACTGCGTGGCCATCGCGTTCGATTGCCAGGTGGTCGCGCGCGTCCCCACCGAGCCGCACGACCAGCGCATCGACCGGCTCATCACCGAAACCCTCAACGACGAGTTCTTTTCATGACCGCCAAAATCATCGACGGCAAGGCCATCTCCGAATTCTTCCGCGCCGAGTACAAGCTGCGCACCGACCGCCTGGTGGCAAAAGGCACGAGGCCTGGCCTGGCGGTGGTGATCGTGGGCGAGGACCCGGCCTCGCAGGTCTACGTGCGCAACAAGGCGAAGGCCTGCGAAGCGCTCGGCATGCATTCGGAGGTGCATGCGCTGCCGGCCGCCACCACGCAGGGAGAGCTCACGGCCTTTGTCGAGCGCCTCAATGCCGATGCGGCAATCCACGGCATCCTGGTGCAACTGCCGCTGCCCAAGGCCATCGACGACCGCGCCGTCATCGAGACGATCCACCCGGACAAGGACGTCGACGGCTTCGCCTACGCCAACATGGGCGCGCTGGTGATCGATGAGAGCCACTACCCGCCCTGCACGCCCTGGGGCGTGATGAAAATGCTCGAGCACGAAGGCATCGCGGTGGAAGGAAAGCATGTGGTGATCGTGGGCCGCTCCAACATCGTCGGCAAGCCCCAGGCGATGCTGATGTTGAAGGCCGGCGGCACGGTCACCGTATGCCATTCGAAGACGCCGGACTTGAAGCGCTTCACCCGCGATGCCGACATCCTGGTGGCGGCCGTCGGTCGCGCACGCATGATCACCGGCGACATGGTCAAACCCGGCGCGGTGGTGATCGACGTGGGCATCAATCGCCTGCCGGACGGCAAACTCTGTGGCGATGTCGATTTCGAATCGGCCAAGGCCGTGGCCTCCGCCATCACGCCGGTGCCGGGCGGCGTGGGCCCGATGACCATCACCATGCTGCTCGGCAACACGCTGCGCGCGGCGGAGCGGGTGGCGGGGTTGCGGGATTCGGCGGCGGAGACGATGCTGGCGTGAGGGGTGGGGGTGGGCGGGTCTTTTTCTGTGACTTCTATGGGTCGTCAGTGCGGAGGATGAGACGGGGGTTTCGCAAAGCATCGCTTTGCGATCCACCCATGAAGTCGTCCCCGTGACGACGGGGACCTCTAACTTTGCCTTGGATTTTCGTTCAGCAGTCTCGATTGCTTAATTGTTTACGCGTTGTTGAACCAAGCCGGGGGTAGCCCGGCGGCCAGTTACTTTTTTTGCTCCGCCAAAAAAAGTAACCAAAAAAAGGCGGCCCCAGCGCCGACGCCCCGGCGATGAAGCTGCCGGGGTTCCTTGCGCTACTCGCGCTCGAAGGCCGCCCGCTAAACTCGCGGCTCGAATGGCGGTGTTACGGAAGCGCGCTTGTGGTGCTCGCCGCTCCGACATAGCGGTCGGACTACCCCTTCGACCACTCCGTTGCTCAGCGCCGGCAATGGGGACCCCAAAGACCCGCCAATCAATCTGCATCGCGTTCTGGCGACAGCCGTCGAATATCGTTTGTTTTGAAGTTCCCCCATTGGCCCCGCCGAGCATCGCAGACGCGCCGGGGGCAGTCCGACCGCTATGTCTGAGCGGCGAGCGGGACATTGCGACCTATGCGTCGCAATTGTTCGAGCCGCGAGTTTAGCGGGCGGCCCGACGCGGCGAGAAGCGCAGGGCACCCCGACGGCTTCATCGTCGGGGCGGGGACGCTGGGGCCGCCTTCTTTTGCTTCCTTTTCTTGGCGGAGCAAGAAAAGGGAGTTGCCGCCGGGCAACCCCCGGCTTGTTCGTGACAGCGTTAACGAACCATATAGCGAAACTGCTGACCGAAAGGCCACTGCATAGTTAGAGGTACCCTCCACGGAACGCCCTGCATGGCCTTCCGGTTCGGCAGGCGCGACGCGGTGCTTCGCGAAACCCCTGCCTCACCCTTCGCGGGGACGACTAACTAGGCTGTTGTAACTGGAGGAACCACTCAATCGTACCCGGCGGTGCTAGGCACGATCCACACCACCAAACCCCAACACCTCCACAACCCTCTCCCCATCCACTCCCACAATCCCGATCCGCTTCTCCCGCGACTTTTCGCCACTCAGGATCTCGACATCGCGTTGCCGTACCGCGAGCGTCTTCGCGAGGAAAGCAATCAGCGCCGCATTTGCCGCGCCTTCAACCGCCGGTGCATGCACGCGGATCTTCAACGCATTGCCGTGCAATCCCGCAACTTCGCTGCGCCGGGCGCCCGGTTGCGCATGCACCGCAATCACGCAACGCACGCCGTCGCGCGTGAGCCAGGGCGGGTCCTGCGCTTCAGTGGAACGCGAACGGCCCGTCAAAGCGGCCCACCTGCACGGTATGCGTGGTCCACGTGCCCGGCCCGTTCCACCAGTGCAGCTGGAACCCCGGCGGCTCGTGGGTGAAGGCCATCGGGTCCTCGCGCCGGAAGGCCAGCAGCATCTGGTGCGCGGTGCTGGGACAGCTGGACGCCTGCGCGTGCGCCACGTGCGAATGGATCGCGCGGTGCACGTGGCCGCTGATGATGGCCTCGATGCGCCGGTGCTCGGACACCAGCGCGGCAAAATCGCCCGCGTGCGCCAGGCACACGCCATCGACCACCGGCTGGCGCGTGGGAAAGGGCGGGTGGTGGATCATCAGCAGTGTCGGCGCGGTGGGGGCGGCGCGCAGCGTTTCGCGCAGCCACGCGGTACGCGCCTCGCACTGCAGTCCGTGCGTGCGGCCTTCGACCAGCGAATCGAGCGCGATGATGCGCAAGGGAAAACGCTCCACCGCGTAGTGCAGGAACTCGCCGTGCGCCCCGTCCCCAAACGGCTGCGCGTCGCCAAACACTTCGCGCAACGGCGCGCGCGCATCGTGGTTGCCGGGAATCACGTACCAGGGCATTGCCAGGCGCTCGTACTCTGCGCGCGCCATGCGGTACTCCTCCGCCGTGCCGTTCTCGACCAGGTCGCCAGTGATCAGGCACAGGTCCGGCCGCATCGGCAGCGCGTTGATCTGGTCGATCGCCGCGCGCACCGCGCTTCGGGTATCCATGCGGTACAGCGCCGCAACCGCCTCGCCGCCGACGTGGGTGTCGGAGATCTGCGCGATGAGCATCGGCGGCCCCCGGTGCTGCGCTGCTCAGCCGCCCTTGCGCGGCGGGGTCGTCGCGGGCGTGGCCGGCGGCCGGTTGGCCTGCTGTTGCTGCATCGCCGTGCCCGGGTTCACCGTGCGGCCCATGCCCTGCGCGATGCCGAGCCAATCCCAGCGGCCTTGCGCGATGGCCTCGAGGATCATGTTGCGGTTGTTGAGCGCGGCCTGGTACACGTTGGGCGGCAGTTCGTTGAACTGCATGTAGGTTTCCAGCGAATCGTAGCCGCAGGCGCCCTGCCAGGCGCAGCCGTTGAGCACGCGCTGGGCGTCGGCGCCGCAGTTGGCGCCGCGGTCGCAGGCCGCCAGCTGCCACGCCGGGCCCCAGTCGCGCGGGTTGTACGGGTCGCCGTTGGGGCCGATGCGGCGCTCGGCCAGTTGCGTGGACTGCGCGAGCAACTGGCCCACGCGCTCGATGGCGAACGGGTCGCCGCTGGTGAGCGCCTCGCGCATCGTGCCAAGCTGTTCCTCGGACAGGCGCCGCTCCTCGATGCCGCGCGCGCGGCCGAGTTGCTCCTGGTACTGCGTGGCGGCCACGGCGATCTTGGCCGCCGGGTTGCCCTGCGCCGCGGCTTCGCGGTACATCCGCTGCACGTCCGCGCCGGAGATGGCCACGTTGCCGAAGCCTTCGCACAATTCATACGTGCGGTTGAAGGCCTCGATGCGCGCCGCATTGTTGGGGTCGTTCTCTTTCAGGCGCGCGGCGAAGCGCTGCTGCTGCGCGCCGAGCGTTTCCTGGCTGGTGCCCTTGGCGCGGCCGATGCAGCGCTCCATGGCCACCGCGGCGAAATAACGCGTCTCCGCATCCGCACCGTCCGGGTTGGCGGCGTAGCGGTCGTAGAACGGCTTGTAGGCGCGTGCCTTTTCGAATTCCTGCGCAAGGACGCTTTTCAGGGGAACGATTGGGCGCGGCGCGGCGGAGGCGGCCGGGCGCGCGCTGGGCCGGTCGGCCGGCGGGCTGAGCGTGCCGACGCTGCTGCCGGCGCGCGCACCGGGGACGGTCTGCGCCATGGATGATGCGGCCGTGGCCTGCGCGGCGGCCAGCACCGCTGTTTCGTTCGGGGGCCGCAGCACGTACCACACGCCGCCCACGATCGCCGCCACTCCCGCCACCGTCAACAGAATCGCCTTGCTCATGCCTGCTCCTTGGGAAGAGGCATGTTAACGAATAGGCGCGGCAATGGACGTACCGCGGTCGCGGATTTCCTGTAACGGAACGTGTTCGAGGCGATAAACACAAGCACTGGCGCGGCGTTCAGGCCATTTTCGCCTCGAACGCCTCGCCAATGCTTGGGTTTGTTGCCAGCAATGAATCAAATTCGCCTTGCGTGTACAAGGTTTTCGCGCGTAGCTTCGTACCGAAGTCTCTACGACGCACTGGGCCGGGTGGTGACCATGTACCTCAATGACGGCAACCTCACCTACACCTACGATGTCGGAACCAACAGCGTCGGCAGGTTGGTCAGTGTCAACGGCTACAGCGGCAACACTTCGTTTCAGTACGACACCTACGGCCGCGTCACCAGCAAGACCACCTACATCTACGGCGCCCCGGCCAGTTTCACCACCGCGTACACCTACGACAGCGTCGGTCGCACGGCCACCATCACCTACCCCAGCGGCAACGTACTGGGCATGACATACAGCGAAGGGCGCGTCACCAACATGACCCTGACTCCCAGCGGCGGCAGTGCCAGCCCGCTGATTTCGGACGTCCGCTACTTCCCGTTCGGCGGGCCGGAGAGCTGGCTGCTCGGCCCCAATGCCGTAACGTCGGCAACTTACATTCGGGAAATCGACCTCAACTCGAGGATCGAGAGGTACAGCACCCCCACCGGCTACCGGCAGCTTGGATTCGATGATGGGGGTAGGATCACGAGCATGAAGAACTGTAGCGGCTCAACGACTGTGCCATGCCCCACACCGAACCTGCTGTGGACAAACACGTATGGGTATGACACAACAGGTCGGCTCACTGCCTTCACCGGCAGCACCAGCAACGGCGACGCGGCAGCCAACATCACGCAAACGCAGGCGTTCACTTACGATTCCAACGGTAACCGGCTGACGGCTGCAATCCTCAATAGCCCTACCAGCACGTACAGCTATGCGGGCGGCAGTCCAAACGCAAGTCCGCCAGTTCCGCCAACGAGTAATCGCCTGACCAGTGTCACGGGCGGCTTGGTGCTGACCAATACCTATGACAACGCGGGTAATCTCACTAACGACGGGACGCGCACGTTCGTGTACGACTCGCGCGGGCGCATGACGAGTGCGACAACTGCGGGGACGACGACGAGCTACCTCATCGACTATCGAAATCTGAGGGTTAAAAAGTCGAATGCGACGGAGACCAAGTACTTCGTCTATGACGACGCAGGCCACATGCTGGGTGAGTACGACCATAACGGGATCCCGATCCAAGAAATCTTCTGGCTAAACAACACGCCCATTGCGATCAGAGGCAATATGCCTTGTCTGACAGGAGGAAGCTGTACAGAGACGGCTACGGCGCATGTCTGGACCGATCACCTCAATACACCGAGGGAACTCACGCGCATCAATGGATCAAGCCAGCATTTGAGCTTGTGGAAGTGGGATAGCCTGCCGTTTGGGGAGACGACGCCCAACCAGAATCCTAGCAATCTCGGCACCATGAACTTCAATCACAGATTCCCTGGGCAGTATCGGGACTCGGAGACGGGGCTCTACCAGAATTGGCATAGAGAATATGACGCGCGGTTGGGGAGGTATGTCACAAGCGATCCAATTGGACTCAGTGGTGGACTGAACTCCTACATTTATGCGAAGGCATCGCCACTGCGCCTCGTAGATATGAATGGCCTCTCGCCTTGTAAGACTGGGTTAGATGGTGCACTTTCTCTTTTCAAGGATGCTGCTGGGGCGGTAGCGCACGCGCTTGCTGTCTTCGGAATATGTGGTGCGGATGCAAAAAAGCGCGCGGAAGCTGCAGAGAAGGCTGCAAATGACGCAATCAAGTTATACCTAAACGACCCTAAATTCAGAGAAAGGGTGCACAGTGCGCTTGCAGATTTTGCGGCAAGGAACCCTGATTACGTGGCAGGGAGGGTAGCGGCCGGTACCCTGGTGTCAAGTTTGACCGGCCCGACCTTTGGTGTTCCATATGGGCTACTTGCCCTTGCTGGCGGGATCATGGCGGCTTCCTACACGGCAGTTGATGCCACGATGTCCCCAGATAAGCTCATGGACGTCATTAAGGGCGTGCTCGCAAGCGATTGCTGAGATTTGGAGAATACTAAGTGCGTTCACATTTTGAGTGTCCAAATTGTAAGAAAGCAACAATTACCATCTGGCGAAAGTTTTGGGCGTCAAGCCACAGAGCAGTAACTTGTTCAAACTGCGGCGCGCTGCTCTACAAGCGAAGGATAGTTCTGACGGCCATCATCGACGGGATTACGTTTCTTGTTTTCTTTGCTCTCCTATACCCTTCGCTTCGATTCATGAACTTTCTTTACTTCATGCCATTCTTTGCTTATCTATTTGTGATTGAGCTATTCAAAGTGGTTGTTTATCCCTTAACCTCGAAGAAAGAGTGACAGGAAAGTAAAAACCGGGGTCACAACCTGAATCGCCACGGTTTCATGGACACTTACGAGTCCAGATTGGAGCACTCCGAGTACCGTTGGTGCATTCTGCCCACGAAGCAATCCAGAAAAAGCCGAGGGGCAGGCCTAGTTCTTTGCCTTCACCCCGCCTGTTGTAAGTCGAAGCCGACGGGAAACTCAAGTTCGGATGCACATACCTGCGGGTTTCCGTCGTAAGCGCTGCGTAGGTGCTTGAGTTTGGCGGGACAGGTCCTCTCAATAGCCCTTGAATTCGGCCGCGCGCTTCCCCACGAACGCCGTCACGCCTTCGCGAAAATCCGCCGTGCGCGTGCACTCGGCAAAGCGCGCGATTTCCTCATCCAGGTGCGCGCGGATCGGCCGGTCGAAGGCGCGATTGAGCAGTTGCTTCGCTTGCGCATACGCTGCGGTCGGGCCAAGCGCCAAGCGTTCCGCAAGCGCCTGGGCCTCGGTGTCGAGCGCCTCGGCCGCGACCACGCGGTTGATGAGCCCGTTCGCCAGCGCCGCCTCGGCGGTCAGCGTGTCGGAAAGCATGATCAGTTCCGCAGCCTTTTTCATGCCGACCAGGCGCGGCAGGAAATAGGTGCTGCCGCCGTCCGGCGAGGTGCCGATGCGTGTGTATGCGGAGGTGAAGGTGGCGTTCGTGGAGGCGATGGCGAAATCGCACGCCAGCACCAGCGAGAACCCCGCCCCCGCGGCCGCGCCGTGGACCTTGGCGATGACCGGGAAAGGCGCATTGCGGATTGCCTCGATACCGTCGTGCAGTGCATCGCCCATGGTCTTGATCGTGTCCACAAGGCCGTTGCCGGGTTGGGCCAGCCGGCGATGGAAGTCGCCCACGTCGCCGCCGGCCAGGAACGCCTTGCCCGCGCCTGCGATGACCAGCGCGCGCACGCCGGGGCGCTGCGCAATTCCGGCGAGCGCCTCGCGCATCGCCAGGATGAGCTCGGGGTTCATGGCATTGAACACCGCGGGCCGGTTGAAGGTGAGGGTGGCGATGGCCCCCTGCTGCGAGACGAGGACGGTCGGTTCCATGGCAGTTCCGTGAGGATCAGCGCGCTTTGATGGGGATCAGCGCGCTTCGGTGGGAGGGTCACGCGGGATGATGCCACGCGCGGTGTACTGCTCGCGCAGGTGGCGCCGCAGGCGCGCCAGGTTCAGCGCGTAGATGACGGCCGCCAGCGCGCACAGCATACCGGCCAGCGTGAAGGTGCGCGGTGCGCCGAAGCGTTCGGCCACCCACCCGGCACACAGGTGGCCGATCGGCACGGCGCCGGTGAAGAAGGTCGAGTACACGCTGACCACGCGGCCGCGTAGGTGGTCGTCGGTGACGGTCTGCACGATGGTGTTGACCGAGGCCGAGGTGCCCATCAGGCCAAAGCCGAGCAGCGCCATGCACAGCACGGAGAGTTCGACCGAGCGCATCGGTGCGGCGAACGAGAAACCGATGGCGCCCAGCGCTGCGCAGGCAGCGGTGAGTTGGATGTAGCCGGCCAGGCCGCGCACGCTTTCGCGGCGCGCCAGCAACAGCGCCCCCACCAGCGCACCCGCGCCGACGGCGGTGACGAACAGGCCGTGCATCTCGGCCCCGCGCGCGAAGGTCTGCACTGCGATGGCGGGCATCAGCACCGTATAGGGATTGATGGTGAAGCTGACCGCGCCGACGATCAGCACCAGCGGCCACACCACCGGGCTCGACGCCGCATGCCGCCAGCCCTCGGCCAGGCCGGCCAGGAACGGCGCGGATTGCTGCTTGCGCGGCGACTCGCGCGGCGCGATGCGTTGCAACTGCACCACCACGGCCAGGTAAGAGAGCGCATTGAGGCCAAAGCAGGGCGCCTCGCCCGCCCAGGCGATGAGCAGGCCGCCCAGCGCCGGGCCGGCCAGGCGGGTGCCGTTGATGTTCACTGAATTGAGCGCGATGGCGTTCGGCAGGTCGGCCTGGTCGTCGATGAGTTCGGCGAAGATGGAATGGCGCGTGGTGACTTCCACCGCGGACAGCACGCCCTGCGCGAAGGCGAACACGCCAAGCAGGGCCAGCGTCATGCGGTCGAACGCGGTGAACAGCGTCAGCAGCGTCGCCAGGACGCACAACGCGATTTGCACGCG
>JAEUMZ010000065.1 GCA_016790765.1 Betaproteobacteria bacterium | reverse complement strand
ACGTCGGCCACCTTGCCGTGCGGCACCTGGCGGCTGGTGACCTTGGGCTCGAACTCGAGCGAGTGGCAGCGCTGGCAATGGTCCTTCATGGTCACCGGCTTGAACCTGAGGCCCGCCTCGTCCTGCGTGTGGCAGTCCTTGCAGGCCAGCTTCTCGTCGCCGCCCGGCCCGCGCACGCCGGCCGGGTCCAGGTGCACCACGTGGGGAAACCGCAAGCCGGAAGCTTCCTTGAGCGCCTTGGTTTGCGGCACGCGCACCAGCGCCTCGGCGCCGGTCTTGCCCGGCACCAGCATGGAAAGCTTGAACGGCGGATGGTCCTTGGCGAAGTCGGTGATGTTCTCGGTGGCGATCTTCGGGTGGCGCGTCTTCACGTCCTTGTGGCAATCGGTGCACAGGCTCGCGTCGGTGCGCACCAGGCCGTTGATGCCCTTGTGGTCGCGGTGGCAGGACGCGCAGCGGTAGTCGCCCGGCGGCGCGAACACGGCGGCGTGGATGTCCTTGGCCTGCTGGGTCTTGAGCGGGAAATGCCAGCCGATGGTCTTGTGGCAGGACTCGCAGGCCTCGTTCTTCACCTGCACGAACGGCTCCTGGTGGCACTTGCCGCAGTCGCGCCCGAAATTGGCGTGCGCATGGTCGAGCGGGCCGACGTCCCAGGACGCATCCGCCGTCAGGCCGGCCTTGGCGCGGGCGCTGCGCGCAGCGCTGTCGTCGAGCGCATTCATCACCGGCCAGGCCAGGAAGGCGGCCAGCACCGCGATGAACCCGGCCCACGCCAGCAGGCGCTTGCTGAGCCAGGTGCGGCCGAGGCCGTACTGGATGTTCTTGCGGAAGTCGGTCTCCTCGCCTTCCTTGATCGGGTCGATCAACTCCAGCGTGAGGCCGAGGTCGTTCGGCTGCGGCGCGGCGAACACGAAGATCTCGTACGGACCGACCAGGATGCGCTGGCCGTTGCGCAGCTTGGCGCGGCGTTCGAAACTGCCGTCGACCGACACCGAGCCGTCGATCGCCTCGAGGTACACGGCGCCGTCGTCCCCCGGGCCGATCACCGCGTGGTTGAGCGCGATGCGCGGGTCGGGCAGGTGGATCTGGCAATCGGCGCCGCGGCCCAGCTTGAGCGCTTGCGCCTCGATGGTCTGCTCGCTGCGCGCCAGCTGGCCCTTCTTGTTGCGGGTCTGGGTGACGAGGAGAAGTTTCATGGGGCCCCCGTTACCAGTAGAAGAACACGGCGATCACGTGCGCGATCAGCGCCGCCAGCAGCGCGATCGACAACGGCACGTGGAAATACAGCCACAGGTCGAGGATCGCCTTGTAGCGGATGTCGGCACGCGCGCGCGCCACCAATTTCTGCTTGCGCAGCAGCATCGCGTAGAGGTCGGTGTTGACCTTGGCCGCGTCGCCCTTGATTTCACGCACCGAGGACTTGCACAGCGCCACGGCGCGGTCGGTGGGACAGCCGCGCACGCGCCCGGACAGCTGCGCGAGGAGCCCGCCGCCGATGCGCGTGTTCTTGATCGAATCCTGCACCGCCTGGTTGATGTTGTCCGGCATCTGGACGCCCAGGCGCTGCGCCTCGCGGTCGATGTCGGCGATCTTGAGGACCAGGCTGTCGAAGGTGTCCTCGGCGCGGTTCTCGGTCATCAACTCGGGGATGCGCATGTACGCATACACGCCATAGAAACCGGAGATGATCACGCCCAGCATCAGCACGTAGGCCAGCGTGTGCACGTTCCAGCCGACCTGGAACCCGGTGTGCAGCGTGGCGATGACGATCAGCGAGGTGCCCAGGTAGACGTGCGCGGACAGCCAGCCCTGCAGGTTGCCGCTGTTGGCGCGGAAACGCCGCTTCTGGATGCCGAACCACAGCAGCAGCAGGATGATCAATGCGCCCAGCGTGCCCAAGCCGTAGCCCATCAAGGTGCCGCCATAGCGGCCGACCGGGCTGGTGTACCAGACGTACCCGCCGATCGACACCAGCAGGATCAGCAGCGTAACCTTGAGCCAGCGGTAACGCTGGTACTCCAAGACGGTTCGATGACGCATCGCGCGCGCTCCCTCGCTCGAGACCGATTGCCCAAACAGCATGCCCGACAGACTGCCGCTTCCAAAGCATCCGGAAGCGCCCCGTACAATCCTTGCCGCCACGAGATCCCCGAGCCCGAAACTTCCGGGCCCCTGCGTCTCGCGGTGGTGTGCGCCGTATTGATACCGCCTGATGCCGGCCTGTGATGTTGTTCTTGATACGCGACCGGCAAACCAAGTCTAACCCGATTTGCGCCAAGTCAATCAATCCCCTGATCGAGAGGCGCTAAGGGCCCGAAAGGGGTGTCGCAAGACGGGCGATGCGGGGGGCGAGGGCTATAATCCGGGCTACTTTTTTTCGCTCCGCGGAAGGGTGTTTCCGGTGACCGGTTTCGTGCTCGTTGCAATCCTGATGGGGGCCGTGGCCATGGCGTTCGTGCTGGTGCCGTTGTTGCGGCGCGGCGCACCGGCGGCCTCGGCGTGGGATGCGGCCAATGTCGCGGTGTTCCGGTCGCAGAAGCGTGAGATCGAGGATGAGTTCGCGCGCGGCCAGATCGACCAGGCGGAACGCGATGCCGCGCTGGCCGAACTGACCGGCCGCGTGGCCGAGGAAGTGCCCGCGCAATCGACGCAGGGGCCTGCGTCGCGCGACGATCGTGCGTGGCCGGTCATCGCCGTATTGGCGGCCGTGCTGCCGGTGGCCGCGGCCGGCCTGTATCTCAGTCTGGGCTCCCTGCGTGCGCTGACCCTGGACCCGATGGCGCCGATGTCGCAGGCGCCGGTCGAGGCCGACGCACACCCCGGCGACGGCGCGGACCCGGGCACGAACATCCCCGACGCCAAGATCGTCGAGATGGTGGACACATTGGCCAAGCGCATGGAGCAAAACCCGTCCGACCCGAAGGGCTGGATGCTGCTGGCGCGCTCGCAGGCCGCGCTGGGCCGCCTCCCCGACGCCCTCAAGGCCTACGAGAAGGCGGTGTCGCTCAAGGGCGACGACGCGCAATTGCTGGCCGACTATGCCGACGTGGCGGCGATGGCGCAGCAGGGCCGCTTCGACGGCAAGCCACAAGCGCTCATTGCGCGCGCGCTCAAGGTCGATCCCAACCACCTGAAGACGCTGGTGCTCGCCGCCACCGCGGAATTGAAGTCCGGCAATTCCAAGGCCTCGCTCGCCTACTGGGAAAAGCTCCGGACGCTGGTGCCGAAGGAGTCCGACGACTATCGCCAGGTCGAGGCCATCATCGCCGACGTCAAGGCCGGCAAGTCCACGTTCCTGACCGCCAATGCGGCGCCGGCACCCGCCGCTCCCGTGCCGCCCCCGGTGGCGCAACGACCTGACGCCCCCGCGCCGGCCAAGGCCACCGCGGCGGCGTCCGGCAACGCGCGGGTCACCGGCGCCATCCGCTTGGCGCCGGAGCTCGCCGCGCGCCTGGCGCCGGGAGACACGCTGTTTGTCTTTGCGCGCGCCAAGGAGGGCCCGCGCATGCCGCTCGCGGTGCTGCGCCTGCCCGCGCCAAAACCGGGGGAGTTTCCCAAGGCCTTCGAGTTGACCGACGGCATGGCGATGGCGCCGGGCATGAGCCTGTCGTCGTTTCCGGAGGTGATCGTCGAGGCGCGCATCTCCAAGACCGGCAATGCGCAACTGTCGCCGGGCGACCTCACCGGGCAGAGCGCGCCGATCAAATCCACCGCCAGCGGCGTGTCGATCACCATCGACAAGGTGGCGCCTTGACCACGGCCGTGCAGGCTGCGGCCACCGGTCCGTTGCGCGCCGAGGGACTCCAGGTGACCCGCGGGCCGCGGCAACTGTTCTCCGAGCTGTCGTTCGGCATCGACAGCGGCGAGATCCTCGTGCTGCGCGGCGCCAACGGCACCGGCAAGACCACGCTGCTGCGCGTCGTCGCCGGCCTCACGCAACCCGACCAGGGCAGCGTGCAGTGGTGCGGCCGCGCCTGGGGGGCCAAGGATGCGGAGCGCCGCTCAGTGTGCCTTTACCTGGGCCACGCACACGCGCTCAAGGAGGAATTGAGTGCCCTGCAGAACCTCAAGCTGGCCTTGGCGCTCGACGGCATCGAGGCCGGCACCGAAGCCTGCGCCCACGCGCTCGATGCCTGCGGACTTGCGGGCCGACACGCGGTGCAGGTGCGCCGGCTGTCGCAGGGTCAGAAGCGGCGCGTCGGGCTTGCACGCCTGGCGCTGAGCGAAAAACCGCTGTGGCTGCTCGACGAGCCGACCAATGCGCTCGACGCGGAGGGCATCGAGCGCTTCTCGGCGCTCATCCTCGGGCATACCGCCAAGGGCGGCATCGCCGCCGTCGCCACGCACCTGCCGATGCCGTTCCAGTCGGCGCGTGAACTGCGCCTGGAAGGCAGCGCGTGAGCAGCGTCTCCCTGGAACTGGTCGAGCAATCGGAACTGGCGCCGGAGGACGGCTTCTGGGTCGCCTTGAAGCGCGACCTGGCGATCGCCATGCAGAACAAGGGAGAGCTGGCGCAGGCGCTGGCGTTCATGGCCATCGTGGTGTCGCTGTTTCCGCTCGCCGTCGGGCCCGAGGCGCAGTTGTTGAAGCGCATCGCCCCCGGCGTGGTGTGGGTGGCCGCGCTGCTGGCTGCCCTGCTGACCCTGCCGCGCCTGTTCGCCTCGGACTACCAGGACGGCACGCTCGAACAGGTGTTGCTCTCGCCCTACCCACTGCCCGTCCTGTGTGCCGGCAAGACGCTGGCACACTGGCTGACCACCGGCCTGCCGCTGGCTGTGCTGGCCCCCCTGTTCGGCCTGCAATACGGGCTCAATGGCGATGAACTCGGCGTGCTGGTGGCCAGTCTCATGCTCGGCACGCCGGTGCTGTCGATGCTCGGCGCCATTGGCGCCGCGCTGACCCTGGGCGTGCGCGGCGGTTCGATCCTGATGGCCTTGCTGGTGCTGCCGCTGTTCGTGCCGGTGCTCATCTTCGGCGCCGGCGCCGTCGAGCAGGCGCTGAGCGGCCAGGACACCACGGCCAACCTGAGCCTGCTGGGCGCGGTGATGCTGGCCGGAGCAGTGTTGACCCCTGTGGCCATTGCGGCCGCCTTGCGGATTTCCCTCGACTGATGAACCTCTATCGCTACGCCTCCCCCGCCAGTTTCTATCCGCTTGCCGGCAGGCTCTGGCCGGTCTTCGCGGTTATCGCCGCACTGCTCGCCGTGTACGGGCTCTATGAGGGCCTGTTCGTGGCGCCCACTGATTTCCAGCAGGGCGAGGTGTACCGGATCGTGTTCATCCACGTGCCGGCGGCATGGATGGGCATGTTCATCTACCTGGTGATGGCGTTCTACGGCGTGCTGGCGCTGTCGTTCAACACGCGGTTGTCGGCGATGATGATGCGTGCGCTGGCGCCGACCGGGATGCTCTTCACCTTCCTCGCGCTGTGGACCGGCGCGCTGTGGGGCAAGCCCACCTGGGGCACCTACTGGATCTGGGACGGGCGCATGACCTCGACCCTGGTGCTGTTCTTCCTCTACGTCGGGTTCATCGCCCTCACCGAGTCGATCGACGACGAGCGCCGCGCGGACCGCGCCGGCGCGCTGCTGGCCATCGTCGGCTCGGTGAACATCCCGATCATCTATTTTTCGGTCACCTGGTGGAATTCGCTGCACCAGGGACTGACGTTCTCGAAATCCGGCGGCTCGAAAATGGCGCCGGACATGGTGATCGCGATGGTGGCGATGGTGTTCGCCTGCTGGGCGTATTCGATCGCCGTGGCGCTGGTGCGCGCGCGCGCCATCATCCGCGAGCGCGAGCCGGCGCACGTTTGGAATGGAGAAGCGGCATGAACTGGGCGGAGTTTTTTTCGATGGGCGGGCGCGGTGCGTTCGTCTGGGGATCGTTCGGCGTGTTCGCGCTGGGCATTGCGCTGGAAGTGCTGCTGCTGCGGATGCGTTCGCGGCGTTCGAAGGAGGCTGCATGAAGAATCGTCATCGCCGCTTTGCCTGGATCGCGGTGGGCGTGGCCGTGCTGTCGGTGGCCGTGGCCCTGGTGTTGAAGGCGTTCCAGTCCAACCTGGTGCTGTTCCGCACGCCCACCGAGGTGGCGGAGAAGAAGGTGCCGCTCGATCGCGCGTTCCGCCTGGGCGGCCTGGTGCAGGCCGGCACGCTCAAGCGCCAGCCCGACGGGCTTACGGTGCGCTTCGAAGTCACCGATACCGCCAAGGCCATCCCGGTGCGCTACACCGGCATCCTTCCCGACCTGTTCAAGGAGGGCAAGGGCGTGGTAGTGCAGGGCAAGATGGAGCCCGGCGGCGATTTCATCGCCACCGAGGTGCTGGCCAAGCACGACGAGAATTACATGGCCCCGGAAGCCGCCGAAGCCCTGCGCAAGGCCGGCCACCCGGTCAAGGGCGAGATCTTCGCCGGCGAAAAACCGGTGGTCACGCAGCAGCCGACAAAATGAATTCGACTTCAAGGTCCAAGACAAGGACTTATCCGCCGATGAACGCCGATAAGGGCACGCCGATGGACGCCGACGGTTTCAAACGAACATCCAAGTACTGGCGCGACTGTTCGAGGCATTTTGGTCCACGCGCCTCACCAGTCCTGGACTTTGACTTTATCGGCGTCCATCGGCGCCCCATCGGCGTTCATCGGCGGATGAAGCAACCGCTGAACATCTCCTCCCAACAGGGAACCGCAACATGATCCCCGAACTCGGCCATTTCGCGTTGATCCTCACCCTCTGCCTGGCGGTCGTGCTGGGGGTCGTTCCCTTGGTCGGCGCGGTACGCAACGACGCACGCCTGATGGTGCTCGCGCGGCCGCTGGCGACCGGGCAGTTCCTGTTCGTGCTGTTCGCCTTCGGCTGCCTGGTGTACTCGTTCGTGGTGAGCGACTTTTCGGTCAACAACGTGGCGCTCAACTCGAACACCAAGCTGCCGGTGTATTACCGCGTCACGGCGTCCTGGGGCTCGCACGAGGGCTCGCTGCTGTTGTGGGTGCTGATGCTCACCGGCTGGACGTTTGCCGTTTCGCTGTTCAGCCGCAACCTGCCGCTCGAGGTGATCTCGCGCGTGCTGTCGGTGCTGGGGCTGGTCAACATCGGCTTCCTGCTGTTCATGCTGCTCACGTCCAACCCGTTCGACCGCCTGATCCCGGCGGCGCCCGAGGGCCGCGACCTCAATCCGCTGCTGCAGGACCCGGGGATGATCTACCACCCGCCGATGCTGTACATGGGCTACGTCGGTTTCTCGGTCGCCTTCGCCTTCGCCATCGCCGCGCTGCTGGGCGGCAAGCTCGACGCCACCTGGGCGCGCTGGTCGCGCCCCTGGACCACGCTGGCCTGGGGCTTCCTCACCGTCGGCATCGCGCTCGGTTCGGCGTGGGCGTACTACGAACTCGGCTGGGGCGGCTGGTGGTTCTGGGACCCGGTCGAGAACGCCTCCTTCATGCCCTGGCTGGTCGGCACCGCGCTGATCCATTCGCTGGCGGTCACCGAGAAGCGCGGCATCTTCAAGAGCTGGACGGTGCTGCTCGCCATCATCGCCTTCTCGCTCTCGCTGCTCGGCACCTTCCTGGTGCGCTCCGGCGTGCTGACCAGCGTGCACGCGTTCGCCACCGACCCGAAACGCGGCGTGTTCATCCTGGCGTTCCTGGCCGTGGTGGTCGGCGGCTCGCTGGCGCTCTATGCGTGGCGTGCGCCGCAGCTGGGCCTGGCGCGCATGCCGCGCGCGTTCACGCCGGCCTCGCGCGAATCGTTGCTGCTGGCCAACAACGTGGTGTTCCTGGTCGCCATGCTGGCGGTGATGCTGGGCACGCTGTATCCGTTGTTCCTCGACGCCCTGAAGCTGGGCAAGATCTCCGTCGGCCCGCCGTATTTCGACAGCGTGTTTTACCCGCTGATGGCGCCCGCGCTGTTCCTCATGGCGGTGGGCCCGGTCGCGCGCTGGCGCAATGCCACGGTGCCGGAACTGGTCACGCGCCTCAAGTGGGCGGCGGGCGTCGCACTGGTGAGCGGCGTGGCGATCCCGCTGCTGATGGGGCGCTTTTCGGTCCTGGTGGCGATCGCGATGGCGCTGGCGGTGTGGATCGTCGGCGCGTCGGTGACGGCGCTGGTGCACCGTTTCCGTTCGACGCCGGCGCCCGGCTTCTGGGGCAAGCTCACGGCGAACTCGACCAGCAACTACGGCATGCATTTCGCGCACGTCGGCGTGGCGGTGTTCGTCACCGGCGTGGCGCTGGTCAACGGCTACCAGACCGAGAAGGACGTGTTGCTCACGCCCGGGCGCAGCGTCGAACTGGGCGGGTATGAGTTCAAGTTCATCAAGGTGGCCAACCAGCCGGGCCCGAACTACAACGCGGTGGTCGGCGATTTCGAGGTGTACCGCAACGGCCAGCTGGTCGCCAAGCTGCATCCGGAAAAGCGCAACTACTTCGCGCACCAGAACACCATGACCGAGGCGGCCATCGATTCCGGCTTGACGCGCGACATCTACGTGGCGCTCGGCGAACCGCTGGACAGCAACCACGGCATGGGCGCCTGGGGGGTGCGCGTGTACGTGAAACCGTTCATCGACTGGATCTGGTTCGGCTGCCTGTTCATGGCCCTGGGCGGCCTGCTGGCGATCTGCGACCGCCGCTACCGGCTGAAGGTGAAGGCGGTGGCGATCGATCGCGCCGCGCCGCCCGCACCGCCCTCGGCCGTGCCACCGCGCAAGAAGAACAAGCGCGGCGCCCAGCGGCCCGCGGCACAAGGAGCCGAGTGACGTGAACGACGCCGCACCGAACGACGCACCCGCCACCACGATCCCGGCGCCCGGCGCAGGCGCGCGCGTGTGGCGCTACTTCCTGCCGCTGGCGATCTTCTTCGGCCTGGTGCTGTTCCTGTGGCGCGGGCTGTCCCTCAACCCGCGCGAGATTCCCTCGGCGCTGCTGAACCAGCCGGTGCCGCAATTCACGCTCGCGCAGCTGCACGCGAAGGACAAGACCTTTTCCGCGGCCGACATGAAGGGCAAGGTGTGGCTGCTCAATGTGTGGGGATCGTGGTGCGTGTCCTGCCGCTACGAGCATCCGCACCTCAACGCCATGGCCAAAGCCGGCGTGGTGCCGATCATCGGGTTGAACTGGAAGGACCAGCCGGAAGCCGCCAAGGCCTGGCTGCAGCGCTTCGGCGACCCCTACCAGCTGTCGGTGATGGACCTCGACGGCCGCGTGGCCATCGACTTCGGCGTCTATGGCGCACCGGAAACCTTCGTCATCGACAAGACCGGCACCATCCGCTACAAGCACACCGGGCCGGTGGACGAGAAGATCGTCAAGGACACGCTGGTGCCGCTGATCCAGTCGTTGAACCGGGGTTGATACTTCAAGAGCTTGGAACCGCAGATGGACGCAGATCAACGCAGATCGTTCGTATCAAAGTCAAGCACTGTGGCGGTGTTTCGGGCATTTCTGCTCCGGAAGGCCCGCCAAATCTTGAGTTTGATTTCTTGGTTCGCTTCCGGAAAAAGGCTCTACCGTTACCTGCGTCTATCTGCGTCCATCTGCGGTTCCACATTGTTCCTATCGCTTTCGATCAATGCCCAGCTTCCGACGCCCGCCCTTCCCCCCGCGTCACCGGAACTCGAAGCGCGACTGAAGAAACTGGAGACCGAGTTGCGCTGCCTGGTGTGCCAGAACCAGACGCTGGCCGATTCGCCCGCAGGCCTGGCCGGGGACTTGCGCCGGGAAGTGCGCCTGCTCGCCGACCAGGGCAAGTCCAACGACGAAATCAAGGCGCACTTGCGGGCGCGTTACGGCGACTTCGTGCTCTACAAGCCGGAGGTGGAGCCGAAGACCTGGCTGCTCTGGGGCGGGCCGTTCCTTTTGCTCGCGGGAGGCGCCGGTGTGTTCTTCTTCATGAACCGGCGCCGTACGGCTGCGGCCGCACCGGCTTCCCCGCCCGCCTCCGCGCTGCCGCCCGACCAGGAGCGCGCGCGCAAGCTGCTCGACGACGAATAGACCGGCGGTCCGTCCGCAGGCGAGTCCCTTGCGCTACAGCGGCGCACACATCACCACGCCCTCGTCGATCCACCCTTCACCCGCCATGCGCCGGACCTCCGATCGGCTGGTGGTGTAGCGGTGGTTGGAGTCGAGCTCGCGCCAGCGGTTGTTGTACAGCCGCGTGACCGCCTGCGTGCCGGCCGGGCAACTGGCACCGGCCGCGCGCGTGATCCAGAACTCGATGCCCTCGTCGATGCCGCCGATCGAACGCACAAGGTTGCAGTCGGCGGGCTCGGCGGAGAAAAAGTGCGTGATGACCTGCGGCACGAAGTAGCGGCACACCGGCGCCTGCGTTGACGGACGCAACTCGGTGGGGCCGGGCAGCGCGTAGCCCTTGAAGCGGTATCCGGTGCGGCTCCAGCCGGGGCCGACGGCACCGCTGTCGACGAGATCCTTGTCGCCCTGGCGGGCCAGGATCAGGTAGCGGCGGAATCGCGTGCTGTAAAACTCGTCGACCGCGAGTTCGCCGCTGGAGACCGTCACCGGCCCGGCAAAATCGATGGTGAGGCGGTCATCGAGGCCGGCGGCAATCGATTGCTGGCGCGTCAGCCGATCCAGTGCGGAGGTTTCCCCTTTCACATACGCATCGAGAAACGGCACGATCCAGCCGAACACGTCGCCGGCATACGCCGTTTCGTACGTGTGCTCGACGCCCTCGAGCGCCACCATGAAGCGCGGGCCGCGGAAGTTGTTCATCGCCTGCTCCATCAACAGCTTCGGCGCCGTGGCATCCGCCGTGCCGCTCAAGGCCAGGTAGGGAATGCCAACGTTGCGCGCCGTGGCGTTGTCGTCGCCGAACGCCGGTAGCAGGCGTTGGCCTGCATACGGCACATAGGCCGCCACCGCCTTCACACGCGCATCGCGCTCGGTGGCGCGCGAGGCCAGTCCCGGATAGGTGCAGGTGATCTCGGCGCCGGCCAGCCAGGTGAAGGCCGCGCCGCCGAGGCTGCCGCCCACGCCGCCGATCTTGCCTGCATCGATGGCCGGGCCGAAATCCGGGTGCGCGAGCATGAAATCGAGCGTGGCCTTGATGGCAAACGGCCGCAGGGCCTGCGTTTCGACCACGCGGTTGAAATTGAACAGCAGGTAGAACGCATCGCCCAGGTCCTCGAGGCGGATGCGCGAAAAGCGCGCGTCGCCGTGGAACGGCGCGGCGACGATGTAGCCGTAGCTGGCCAGGCGCGTGAGGAAATCGATCGACTTCGGTTCCACCGGGTTCGAACCAAGGCCGTGCGAGAACACCACCATCGGGAACCGGCCGCAACCAGGCGGCGTCGGAAACTGCGCCGTGCATGCCTGCGCGGCAAACAGCGGCCGTTCGGCGCCGCGCTGCATGCGCGGGATGCGCGTGCCATCCGGCAGCAGGTAGTCGGCGCGCGCATTGGTTGCCGAGGTCGGATAGCAGGCGACGATGACGAACGGCACCACAGCGCCGCGCCGCGCCGGGTACAGGTCGCTGTCGGGCACGCGCACGCGTGCGGTCAGTGCGGCCGCGGGCTCGGCCAGGACGTCGGTGGCGTAAGCGTCCTGCCCGTCGAGGGCCTGTTGCACCGTGAGACCCAGCGCCGCGACCGCGGATGCATCGACGGCCAGGTTGGTGCACGCCACCGGGTACGCGCCCGGCGCCAGCGGGGCCATCGGCAGGGCATGGTTGGGCAGCGGCGCCGCGCCCAGGCCCTGCAGCCAGAGTACGCCCGCCAGCCCTGCGGCATTGCGCAACCATTTGATCATTTCTGGCATCCTGTGCACTGTCCGATCCCCTTGGACCGCCTTCGCCCACCAACGTTTCGCGCCATCCCATGGACGACATCGCCACGCTGCGCCGCATCCTCAAGGACTCCAAGACGATTGCCGTCGTGGGCCTGTCCGCCAACTGGTGGCGCCCGAGCTATTTCGCGGCCAAGTACATGCAGGAGCACGGCTATCGCGTGATCCCGGTTAATCCGGCCTACACCGAGGTGCTGGGCGAGACCTGCTACAAATCGCTCAGGGACATTCCGCAGAAAGTGGACATCGTGGATTGCTTCCGCAAGTCCGAGGAGATTCCGGCGCTGGCCGCGGACGCCGTCGCCATCCGCGCCAAGTGCCTTTGGATGCAGCTGGGCGTGGCCAACGAGGCTGCCGCCGCCACCGCCCGCGCCGCCGGCCTCGACGTGATCATGGACCGCTGCGTGAAGATCGAGCACGGCCGCCTGTTCGGCGGCCTGAACTACGCGGGCGTGAACACGAAAGTGATCTCGGCCAAGCGGGCAGGTTGAGGGCCGGACGCAGACCGGCCGGCAACGGGAGGCAACCCGGCGACGCAATCGACGCCCACGCGAAACAAGAGTTTTCAACGATTTCCCGGTGGCGCACTAACATATTCAGCACTGTGAGTTTGGCTGGACCGCACCATGGACTACTACGACATCCTCGAAGTGCCCGAAAACGCGAACGCGATCTGGATTCGGCGCGCCTACGACCGCAAGGTACTGGCCCTCGAGGCGGATCACCTGCTGACGGATCGCGAACGGCAGCGCCAGATGGCCGCGCTCGAGGTGGCCTTCAAGACGCTGTCCTACCCGGCGGCGCGCGAACGCTATGACAACCGCCGGCGCGGATCGACCGGCGCGCCTGTTGCCGGCCCGACCCGGTCGTGGTCAATGCCCGGCTGGATCTGGGGCCTGGCCGCGATCGTGCTGTTCATGGCCGCGGCCCACTCCTGGCAACAATCCCGGGAATCGGAGCGCCTGCGCGTCGAGCAAGAGCAGGTCCTGGCCGCGCAGGCCGCGCAAGCCCAAGAAGGCGCCGTGATGGATGCGGCGCGCAACAATGCCGTCCGCGCCACGGGGGCCCAGATCGAGACCGAGCAGGCGAATCACCAGCGGCATCGGGCGGACTGGGACCGCCGCGCCTGGGACAGTCGATACGTGCGGCAGGACGCGTCGCAGCGTGCCGATTACATCCGCACCGAGCAACTGGTCGCGCAATCGGAACAGTGGGCGCGCCAACTGGCTGCCAACGAGCGCATGGACATGGAACGGCAGCGCCGCCAAGCGATCGCCGAAACCGAGCGCCAGATCCGGTTGATGGAGCAACAGCAACGCGAGGAACGCGCCGCCTTCGAACGCCAGGACCAGGCGGCCCGCGCCGAGCAACGGCGCATCGAACTCCAGGAGCGCATGGAGCAACTGCGCCGGGAGGCCGAGGAACGTCGCGCAAGGTCGGGGCGCTAAGGACGGGCGGTCCCGCACGCGGCGCGGCAGGTCATTTCTGGCATCCTGTACGCCAGCGCGGGCACATCGGCCCGTGTCACAGGACCCATGGCCGATTCCGATCCCCTGCACACGCGCATCGCGGCGAGTTTTTCACGTCAAACCCTGATGGCCACGCTGGGCGCCCGCCTCGCCACGGTCGCGCCGGGCCTCGTGTCGATCGAAATGCCCACGCGCGCCGACCTTTCCTAGCAGCACGGCTTCATCCATGCCGGTGTGGTGACCACCCTAGTGGACACCGCCTGTGGCTACGCCGCCCTGACCCGCATGCCCGCGGGGCATGAGGTGTTGACCGTGGAGTTCAAGGCCAATTTCGTGGCGCCCGCGCATGGCGATACGCTGATCGCCACCGGGCGCGTCATGAAGGCCGGGCGCACGATCACTGTTTGCCAGGGCGAGGTGCATGCCCGGCAAGCCGGCGGCCAGGTGCTGGTCGCCCTCCTGCAGGCCACCATGATCGGCCGTCCGCCGGCCGGTTGAGCCGCCCACGGTGGTCCCGGCCGAAGCCGGCAATACCGGCCAATCGCCATTCGTCGCACCGTTTGGGCATTCGTGCCGTGCGGCTTGACCTCGGAACGCCCCCGGCCGAAGATGCCGTCCAACAGGAGGCTGTCATGCAGGACTATCTGATCTGGACCATTGTTGCATTCGTGTTGATCATCGTGGAGATGGTCACCGGGACGTTTTACCTGCTCGTGCTGGGGATCGGCGCCTTTGCCGGCGCGCTGGCCGCGTGGCTGGGCGCGCCGTTCCTGGTCCAGGTGGCCGCCGCCGGCCTGGTGTCGGTGATCGGCACCTGGTGGGTGTTCAAGTGGCACGCCAAGCAGCATCGGCCGGACGATCCGGGCAATGCGCTCGATGTCGGACAGACCGTGACCCTGGTGCGCTGGCTGAACCAAGCCGACGGCAGCATGAAGGTCAAATACCGCGGCGCCGAATGGGACGCACGCGTCAAGCCGGGCGACCTGGCATCGGCCAACCTGGCGGAGGGCGCGTACCTGTACATCCTGGCGCAGGACGGGCAGACCCTGGTGGTCGGCTCCCAGCGCGCGCAGTAGCCGCACCACGCATCCTTCGCGGCCCCTGCCCGCCATGAAAGACCGACTGATCCACGGACTGATCGCCGCGGCCATCGCCTACGGCGTGACGAACAGCAAGTTCGTGGCGTTGATCGCGTTTGGCGCGGTGGCAGGCCTGTCCGGCAACCAGTGGGGCTGGTGGAAGGAAATCGTCGAAGAGCTCAAGAAGGAGGCGGAAAAGGCGAAGGGCAAGGCCGCCGAGAAGGTCGAGCAGTCGGCGGCCGGCAGCGGCACCATCACCCACAAGCACTCCGCCGCCGCCCTGAAACCGGCTGCGAACCCGGTGCAAAACCCGGCGCAGGCCGCCGCGCAAGCCGAGGCCAAGGCCAGGCGGCACGCCGGCGCGCAGGCAACCAAGGCCGAGGCCGACCAGCGAATCGAAAACATCACCCGTGCAGCAGCAGTCATCGCATCACACCCGAAGGAGGTTTCCATGTTCGTCAAAACCATCATCGCCGCCGTCCTCGCGCTGGCATCGTATTTCACGTTCCAGAGTGCGGGCGCCGCCGTGGGCGTGTTCCTCGGCGCGTTCTTCATCGCGCTGATCATCGAGGGCGTGCGCATCGTGCCGCAGCAGAACGCCTGGGTTGTCGAGCGGCTGGGCAAGTTCCACACCTCGCTGCAGCCGGGCTTCAATCTGATCGTGCCCTTCATCGACCGCGTGGCTTACCGCCATTCCTTGAAGGAAGTGCCGCTGGACGTGCCCGAGCAGGTCTGCATCACCAAGGACAACACCCAGCTCGCCGTGGACGGCATCATCTATTTCCAAGTGGTCGATCCCCGGCTGGCCAGCTACGGCACCTCCAACTACGAACTCGCCATCACCCAACTGGCACAGACGGCGTTGCGTTCCGAAGTCGGCAAGATGGAGTTGGACAAGACCTTCGAGTCGCGCGACGAGATCAACCACAAGGTCGTCTCGGTGCTGGATGAAGCCGGCCGGACCTGGGGCATCAAGGTGCTGCGCTACGAGATCAAGAGCCTCACGCCGCCGGAATCGATCCTGCGTTCGATGCAGGCGCAGATCACCGCCGAGCGGGAAAAACGCGCGCTGATCGCCAAGTCCGAGGGCGTGCGGCAGGAAGAAATCAACCTGGCCGATGGCCAACGTCAAGCCGCGATCCTGGCCTCCGAAGGCGAAAAGCAGGCCGCCATCAACAAGGCGCAGGGCGAAGCCACCGCGCTCATCACCGTGGCCGAGGCCACCGCCAATGCAGTGCGGCAAGTCGCAGCGGCCTTGAATGCCGAGGGCGGCATGCAGGCGGCCAACCTGAAGGTGGCGGAGAAGTATGTCGAGCAGTTTGGCAATCTCGCCAAGTCCACCAACACGCTGATCCTGCCGGCCAACATTGCCGACGCGGGCGGTTTCGTGGCTGCCGCCATGACAGTGCTCGACAAGGCCAAGCTGGGCCAGGCGCCGAAATGATCGCCAACCTGATCGCCGTGGCGAACTTGATGCGCGAGTGGCTCACGGGCCGCCACATGTTGACGGCCCTTTGCCTCGCCACGGCGATCGTGCTGTATGCGGCCGGCTGGACCGGCGGTGCGGGCATCTTGTTCCTTTTCGGTGCCGCCTTCGAGCTGGCGTTCTGGTTTCGGGTGCTCAACAAGGACCCGTCCGCGCAGACGAAGTCCACCGATCACTGAAATCAAGCGCCGGTGCGGGTTCTGGGCCGTTTTCGGCCTGGGACCCGCACCCACACTGGAGTTTTGCCTGGATCCATGAACAAGGCCGCCCTGCACAAGTACTGCCTGTCGCTGACCGCGGCGACATACGACGTGAAATGGGAGGTCGACGGCGTGTACTCGGTGGGCGGGAAGATGTTTGCCGTGGCCTTTGCCGACAAGGAGGGCCGCGTGCAGGTGTCGTTCAAGGTCGACGACGACCTGTTCCTCCAATACACCGATCGCGCGGGCTTCATACCTGCGCCCTACCTGGCGCGCGCCAAGTGGGTGCAGGTGCAGGACACGCGCAAGGTGCCGGCCGCGGAATTGAAGTCGCTGTTGGCGCGTTCCCACGCCCTGGTGGCAGGCAAGCTCACCGTCAAGCTGCGGCGCGCGCTGGGTCTGCCTGCCTAAGGCGCCGGCGCGCGGCGCGCACCGGCGTTGGTTACGGATCCTTCGGAAAGTCCGGCTGTTTCGACGGTTGCGCCAGGTCGAAAGCCGGCAGAGCCATGGCGCGCGCGTGGATGGCGCGGATCAGCGGGTAATCCTCCAGCGGGCATTTGAAGCGCTGCGCGTTGGCCACCTGCGGGATGAGGCACACATCGGCCAGCGTGGGCGCGGACCCGAAACAGTATTCGCCCGGCGCCGGGCGCGCGGCAAGCATGGCTTCCATCGCCACGAATCCCTCGCGGATCCAGTGCGCGTACCAGGCATTGCGCGCCGCCTCGTCCTGGCCGAGCACGTCGCGCAGGTAGTTCAGCACGCGCAGGTTGTTGAGCGGATGGATGTCGCACGCCGCCACTTGCGCGAAGGCGCGCACCCAGGCGCGGTTGGCCGGCGCGGCAGGCAACAGCGGCGGCGACGGATGGGTTTCATCGAGGTACTCGATGATGGCGAGCGACTGCGGCAGCACCCGGCCCTCGACTTCCAAACACGGCACGAGGCCCTGCGGGTTGATCGCCTTGTACGCATCGCCCTGCTGGTCGCCCTTGAGCAAGTGCACGAGCCGCCGCTCCGGCGCGAGGCCCTTCAGGTTGAGCGCGATGCGCACGCGGAACGCGGCCGAGGAGCGGAAGTAATCGTGGAGGATCATCGCGGCACTATAATTTTTCAATGCGAGAGCGCATTCTAGTGCCGGCGGCACTGCCCGATCTCGACGCGGCGCTGCTGCGCCGCTTGCTGGCCGCGCCCCACGGCGTGGACGCCGCGGGCGACCACGGGTTCGCCGACGACGGCGAAACGGCGGCGTTCCCCGCGAACGGCCGCGCCTTGAAGCCCGCCGCGGTGCTGGTGTTGTTCATCGACCGTCCCGGCGGGCCGACGATGCTGTTCACGCAGCGCACCGCCCACCTCACCGACCACGCCGGCCAGATCAGCTTTCCCGGCGGGCGCGTGGAGGACGGCGATGCCCATGTCACCGAGACCGCCCTGCGCGAAACGCGCGAGGAGACCGGCATCGACGTGTCGGCAATCGAGGTGCTCGGCGAGCTGCCGTATTACACGACCGGGACCGGCTACCGCATCACGCCGGTGGTCGCGTGGTCGCCGGCGGTGTCCGCCTACCAACCCGACCCGACCGAAGTGTCGGAGTGCTTCGAGGTGCCGGTGCAATTCCTCACCGACGTGCGCAACCACCGCATCGAGCAGGCCATGTACAAGGGACGCCTGCGCAGCTATTACGCGATTCCGTACCTGCAGCGCTACATCTGGGGCGCCACGGCCGGGATGCTGGTGTCGCTCACGCGCGTGCTGTACGCGGGACTGGGCATCGACGCCGGGCCGCCGGTGCGCGCGGCGGCTGATTCGGGAGGGTAGTCATGCAATTGCAATCCAGTTGGGCGCGCGGGCGCGCCGCAGCGATCTTGATCGTGTCTGCGATGACGTGCGACGGGTCGATGGCGCAGTCCACGGCCCCCGCCGAAAAAACGGTCGAGGTCAACATCGCCGCCCGCATCGCCTTGCTCGAAGGCGACGTGACGATCTTCGATGCATCGAAGAAAAAACGCGCCGTCCGGGTCAGCGACCACCTGAGCGAGGGCGAGAGCATCGTCACCGGCAAGGACGGCGAGCTGCACCTGGAGATGGAGGACGGCGGTTTCCTGTCGGTACGCCCCAACACCAAGATGCGCATCGTCAAGTACCAGGCCAAGGGCGAGGACAGCGACTCGGCGATCTTCGGCCTGCTGCAGGGCAGCTTCCGCTCCGTCACCGGCTGGCTGGGCAAGTACAACCGCGCGAACTACACCGTGCGCACGCCCACCGCCACCGTCGGCGTGCGCGGCACCGACCACGAGCCCTATGTGATCCCGGCCGGTTCCACCGAAGGCGACCCCGGCACCTACGACCGTGTCCACGCGGGCGGCACCTACATCAAGAATGCCGCCGGACGCACCGACATCGGGGTGAACCAGTCCGGCTTCGTCTCGCACGGCAAGACCGACCGGCCGCGCGTGTTGAAGGAGCACCCGAAATTCTTCCGCGCCGCGCGCAACGACCACGTGTTCAAGGCCAAGCATGCCGAGGTCCAATCGCGCATCGAGAAGCGCCGCGAGGAGCGGCGCAGCGCGATCCGCGACAAGCTCCAGCAACGCAAGGCGGGCGCGGGTGGCCGCGCGGGCACAGCGGCGCAACAGCGGCAGGACGCCCGCGACGCCGGCCGCAACGCGCGCGAAGCCCAGCGCACCGAACGCAAGGAGCAGCGTGCGGAAAAAGTGCAGGACGCCAAGGCGGCGCGCGAAGCGAAAGACGCGCACGAGAAACAACGCGTGCACCGTGACCGCGAACCGCGAGAGCGGCGCCGCGACTAGCCGCGCACGTGCGCCGCAGGCGGGCGGTGGCGGTGCGCCTTAGGCAGGCGGCGGATGCGCGCCGATCAGCAGGCGCTCGTATTGGTTGTATTGCTCGTCGATCAGGCCCTCGGCGTTGACCGTGCGCCGCACGCTGATCCAGACCTCGGCCGGGAAACTGGATGCGAGGTCCAGCGTGTAATCGATTTCCGCATCGGCCGTTTCCCTGGCATCGGCGTCCGGCGCCTTCCAATGCAGGACCAGGTGCTGGCGCATCTGGTCGCGGAAGAGGGCCACGTCGGCCTCGGTCACCTCCACCACCTCGGCCAGGGTGGTGCGCGCATCGCGCGTCAGCGAAAGGAACGAACTCGCGCAGCGGCAGGCGGCGGCACGGTGCAGGCCCTGCGCCAGGTCGCAGACCGCGAAACCGCCGGTGGTGACCCACTCGTCCGCATCGCACGCCTCGGCGTGGATCTGGGCATCGGAATCGTCCAGGCGGACGGCCTTGAGGACTCGGGGCACGTTTATCCCACACACGCCTGGAGGCGCTGCATGGCGGCCACCAGCGCCGCGCAAATCCCGGGCTCGAAGGCGGAGTGCCCCGCATCCTCGACATAGTGGACCTCGGCTTCCGGAAACGCGCGCGCCAGCGCATCGGCCGAGGCCGGCGGGCACACCATGTCGTAGCGGCCCTGGACGATGACGGTGGGCAGGTGGCGGATCCGTCCCACCTGTTCGAGCAGGAAGTTGTCGGGCAGGAAGATGCGGTTCACGAAGTAATGCGCCTCGATGCGCGCGAGGCCCAGCGCCACGCGATCGGAGGCGAAATTGGCCACCAGGGCTGGATTGGCGCGCAGCGTCGAGCAGGAACCCTCGTAAGTACTCCAGGTGCGCGCAGCCGGCACGTGCACCGCCGGGTCCGGATCGGACAGCAGGGCGTGGTAGGCGGCGAGGATGGCGCGCCAGTCGTCCAGGTCCACGCCGGGCGGCAGGGCCGAGACGAACTGGCGCCAATGTTCCGGAAACACCTGCCGGATGCCCACCAGGAACCACTCGATCTCGGCCGGCCGGCACAGGAAGATGCCGCGCAGGCACAGCGCCGTGACCCGGCCCGGATGGTGTTCGGCATAGGCCAGCGCCAGGGTCGAGCCCCAGGACCCGCCGAACACCGCCCAGCGCTCGATTCCGAGATGCACACGCAACGCCTCCATGTCCGCGATCAGGTGGGGCGTGGTGTTGTCGCGGGTTTCGCCGTGCGGCGTCGAACGGCCTGCTCCGCGCTGGTCGAAGATGACAATGCGCCAGAACGCCGGATCGAAGAACTGCCGGTGGGTGGCGGACGCGCCCGAACCGGGTCCGCCGTGCAGGAACACGACGGGGGCGCCGCGCGGATTGCCGGCTTGCTCGAAGTACACGGAATGGCGCCCATCGAGGGCCAGCCGGCCGGTTTCATAGGCTTCGACAGGCGGGAACAAGGTCGTCACGTCAGGGTTTTCTGGCATGGCAGCACGGCCAAGGGGTCATTGTGAGCGGGCACTTACAGCCGTACTCCGGCAGATTTGTCAAAGCTTGTATCGCAGCCTCCCGGATTGGTCGTATCGCGCGCACAATCGTTTGATGTTGCACCGCACGAGAATTCGTGTAATGTTGCCCGGCACTATCCGGGCGGGAGGCCTGACATGCTATATCAGCTGCACGAATTTCAACGCGCCGCGCTGGAACCCTGGCGGTGGTGGGCCCAGGCCAGCGCCGAAACGCTGGGCAACCCGTTGTTACCGTTTTCTTACGTGCCCAATGCCAACAAGATGGCGGCGAGCCTGGACCTGATGCTGCGGCTGACGGCGCGCTACGAGCGTCCGGCCTTCGACATCCAGTCCGTGGTGGTCGACGGCACGCCGGCGACCGTGACCGAGGAAGTCTGGATCGATACGCCGTTCTGCCAGTTGCTGCACTTCCGCAAGTCCCGCGCGGCACGCAACGAGCCCGTGGTACTGGTGTTCGCACCGCTGTCCGGGCACTTCAGCACCCTGCTGCGCGATACCGTGAAGTCGCTGCTGCCCCACCACGGCGTGGTCATCACCGATTGGAAGAATGCGCGCGACGTGCCGCTGTCGGAGGGCCCGTTCCACTTCGACACCTACGTCGAGTACGTCCAGGAGTTCATCCGCGTTGTGCGCAACCGCGTCGGGCGCCCGATCCACGCCATGTCGGTGTGCCAGCCCACGGTGCCGGTGCTGGCCGGTGTGGCGCTGATGGCCGCGCGCGGCGAGGCCCTGCCCGCCAGCCTGACCATGATGGGCGGGCCGATCGACACCCGCAAGAGCCCGACGCAGGTCAACGACTTCGCCACCCACCGCCCGCTGTCGTGGTTCGAGCAGAACGTGATCCAGCGCGTGCCGGTGAAGTACGACGGCGCCATGCGCCGCGTGTATCCGGGCTTCATGCAGCTGGCCGGCTTCATCGCCATGAATCCGGATCGCCACTTCGAATCGCACGTCGACTATTACCACCACCTGGTCGAAGGCGACGGCGACAGTGCGGATGCCCACCGCCGGTTCTACGACGAGTACAACGCGGTGATGGACCTGCCGGCCGAGTACTACCTGGAGACCATCGTGCGCGTGTTCCACGAGCAGCGCCTGGCGCGCGGCACGCTGGAAGTGGCCGGTGAGCCGGTGCGCCCGGAGACGATCAAGAAGTGCGCCCTGTTCACCATCGAAGGCGAACTCGACGACATTTCCGGCTGCGGCCAAACGCAGGCCGCGCATGACCTGTGCAAAGGCCTGCCGGCGGCGCGACGCCAGCATTACACGGCGCCTGCCGTCGGGCACTACGGCATCTTCAGCGGCCGCAAGTTCCGCGAGACGATCTACCCGCGCATCCGCGCGTTTGTTGCCCAGCACGCCTGACGGTTCCGCCATGGCCGGCAAGACGCCCGGCGGACTGCCGGATTACTTCGAATTGTTCCAGTCGCTGATCAATCCGGCGATGGCCAAGGGCGCGGACTCGATGAAGGCGCTGCTCGATCCCGAGGCGCTGGAAAAGAAGATCAACGAACTCGAAATCGTCATTGCCTGGCTCAAGGCCACCACCACGGTCCTGGAAACCTCGGTGGAGGCGATGATCATGCAGAAGAAGTTGCTTGAAGGATTGCGCAGGCCCGGCGTCGAAAGGCCCAAGCGTGGACGCCGATGAACGCCGATAAGGTCAAAG
>JAEUMZ010000060.1 GCA_016790765.1 Betaproteobacteria bacterium | reverse complement strand
CACCCCCCACCCCCCCGCCCCCAGCCCCCAGCCCCCAGCCCCCAGCCCCCGACCCCCAATCCCGGCCTTCTCGTAACCCCTGTCCCCCCGTCCTGCGTTGAACCGCTTGAGGCCGCCTTGGCTTCGCGTCCTTTCCAACGGGGAGGGTTCCATGGAATATGCGTTTCGCAAGTCCACGCCACAAGCATCCGCGATTCGCGTCGGCTTGGTGGTCGCGCTACACGCGTTTCTGGCCTATGGGTTGATGCACGGCCTGCAGCGCGTGGACGTCAAGAAAGTGCTCGAGGACATGACGGTGGTGTTCGTGCCGCTGCCGCCGGTGATCGAAAAACCGGTGGAGCTGCCGCGCAAGGTGGTGGCGAAGGCGGTCGACGTGCCGGTCGTGAAGCCGCCGGACATCGTGATCGATGCGCCGCCGCCGGTGGAGACCGTGGCAGTGGCGGTGCAATCCAAGCCGGCTGAGGCCGGCCCCGGCATCCCGGTGGCCGGCACTGATGCCGGCACCGCGCCTGCCGCCGGCCTGGCGACCGCCTGCCCGAACGCGCAGGCGGTGCGCAACGCGGTCCGCTACCCCCTCGCCGCGCGCCGCGATGGCCTGGAAGGCGACGTGGTGGCGCGCTTCGTGGTCGGTGCCAACGGCGCGATCCGCGACATCACGATCGCATCGTCCTCCAACCGCGTGTTCAACAGCACCGTGACGCAGGCGGTGGCGCAATTCGCCTGTACGGGGCAAGGGCGCGACGTGGCGGTGGAAGTGCCGTTCTCGTTCCGCCTGAACTGAGCCTGCCGCGGCCCGGTTGCGGGGGTCGTAAGCCAAAGTCCAGCAGGGACGCGGCGTTCCAGCCTGTTTTGCCCGTAACACCGCGCCAGTGCTGGTGTTTGCCGACGAATTGCCGTGGACGCTGCTCCCCCGGCCGCATTGACAGGGTTTGCCCGGCGATTCCGTACCGCTGGTTACAGGCGCACCGCCTGCGCACTCCGGGAGCCGTCATGCATCGCCTCATCGCTGCCTCGTTGTTGTGCTTTGCCGCAGCCGCGCAGGGCCAGCCGCCCGCGGGCAAAGTGCACGCGGACATCCAGCCGCTGATGGAGCTGGCGCAGCAGTTCGCCGCCCAGGGCGACGCGGGAGCCCAGGCCGCGGTCAAGGTGCTGTCGAACGCGGGGAACGAGGCGGAAGCGCGGCTGTTCACCCAATGGCTGGTGGAAAAGGCGCGCAAAGGCCATGCGCCGGCGCAATTCCAGCTCGCCCTCCAGCTGGAGTCCGCGGCTGAAAGCCGGCTTGACCAAGCGGTGGAGTGGTACCAGCGCGCCGTCGACCAGAGGTACGTCCTGGCGTACAACAACCTGGCGGTGCTGTACCTTCAGGGGCGAGGCGTGGCGAAGAATCCCCAGAAAGCGGCCGAGTTGTCGCGCTACGCCGCCGAACGCGGCAACGCAGCCGCCGCCACGCGTTTGGGCACCCTGTACGAAACCGGCGAGGGCGTGCCGCGCGATGGCGCGCAGGCGCTCCATTGGCACGAGAAGGCGGCGGCGCTGGGCAGCCCGGGATCGCACACGTCGCTGTTCTTCATGTACGCACGTGGGGAAATGGTGCCCAAGGACCTCGTCAAAGCCGCCGCGTATCTGAACCAGGCCGCCGAGCTGGAGGAACCGATCGCGATGTCGATGTTCCTGGACAACCGCGCCAAGGTGCCGGTCACGGTGCAGTCGCCCTCCACCGTGATCCGCAAGGCCGCGGAATCGGGCGACGGCGCGGCGCAGCTTGCGTTGGCCTTGCGCCTGCAAAGCGGCGACAAGTACATCGCCAAGGACGAGGCTGCCGCGTTGCGCTGGCTGCGCCGCGCGGCGAGCGAAGGCCATGCCGAGGCGCAGGCGCAACTGGGCTACCAGTACCTCATGGGCATCGGCGTGGCCAAGAGCGACCGCGACGCCATCGACTGGACGCGCATGGCGGTGAAAGCGAACAATCCCATGGGCCTGGCGAACATGGGGGCCATGCACCTCATGGGCAACAGCATGATGCGGCCCGACCCCAAGCAGGCAGCGGATTTCTTTCGCCGCGCGGCCGCGCTGGAGCATCCGCGCGCGCTGCAGCTGGTGGGCGAGTGGACCGAGAACGGCACCCTCGGTTTCAAGCGCGACGTGGCGGCGGCCAAGGGGTACTACCGGCGCGCGGCAAAGCAGGGGGACGCGAAGGCGATCGCCGCCTTGAAGCGGTTGGGGGAATAGGCCGCGTGCGGTGACGTGATCATGGCATCACTGCCGTGGCGCAGCTCGCGTAGCATCGCGGCATCGCTTCCACCGCCTCGCTGCCGCCCATGACCCCCCGCGCCCAGGAACTCGCCGCCCGACTGATCCGCAACTTCCACGATGCCCCGCGCACGCGCCTCACGCGCGATCCGCTGTACGACTCCGAATTCACGCGCCTTGCGCGCGGCACCGCGGCGAAAAAACTCGGCGCTTCGTACGACATCCTCGCCCCGGGAAAGCGCGGCTGCCCATACCATCTGCACCATGCACAGGAGGAGCTGTTCGTCATCCTGGAGGGCGAAGGCACGCTGCGCGTGGCCGGGGAGGTGATCCCGGTGAAGGCCGGCGATACCGTCTTCATCCCGGCCGGCCCGGAGTATCCGCACCAAATCATCAACACCTCGAGTGCGCCGATGAAATACCTGTCGGTGAGCACCATGGAAACGCCGGAAATCTGCGAGTACCCGGATTCCGGCAAGTTCATGGCCGAGGGAAGCCAGGCGTCCGGCGCGCCGTTCGAGGTGATCGACCGCAAGGGGCTGGGCGTGGACTATTGGGAGGGGGAGCCTTAGGCCCCGGCCCGGCGTCGTCTCATGGGCGGCGCGTTGCCACCGCCGCGAGCACCCGCGGTAGGAACGATGCACGCTCCTGCGCGCGGTTCGGCGGGCTTCCTTATTTCTTCTTTTTCGGCCGCCCGGTCTTGACCGGGTCCACGGCAGCGAGCGCGGCGAGGAAATCCGCCTCCGGCAAGCGCGACAGGATCTTGAGCCCGGCGCGCAGCAGTTCGCTCTTCTTGATCTCCAATGTGGCGGTCTGGGCGCGCTTTTTCAGGACACCGATCAGCGCGTAGTCGTGCTCGGGCATGTTGAAGCTGTCGCGCACGGTTTTCGACTTCTTGCCCTTCTCCTCCTTGGCGGGCTTTGCGACCTTGGCGGCCGCCGTTGCCGCTGCACGCACTTTGGCGGGCGTGGCCGGCGCGGCCTTGGGCTTGGCGGCGGTCTTGGGCGCGGCGCGCTTCCTGCGCGTGGTGGTCTTGCGGACGGTGGCGGCGGGGGTCGGCTTCTTGCGGGTGTTCATCGGTGCGGCTCCGGGGGTTCGCGTCGAACGCGGTATAAAAAGTATACACCGTAAATAAGCCGCGCGCCGTTCTGGCAGGCCTGTTTTCCATATGACAATTGCATGACGCTCGCAGAAGTCACCAGAAAGGTGTATACCGTATTCAGCGAACCGGCGGCCCGCCGGAGTGGGGAAGGACATGCCGATCGAATTGCGCCTGTGGTGGAGTGTGCTGATTGCCGTTGCCGTGTTCAACGTGGCGGTCTGGGCTTGCCTCGCCGCCACGCACGGCCGGCAGCGGCCGTGGGTGCCGGATGCGGAATTTCGCGCGCGCCAGCTGGGGCTGCTGCTGGCGGCCGGCTACGTGTTCGGCTGTGCGTACCGCTCGTTGTTTCCGGTGTTCGACGTGCCGCGCATCACGCTGGTGGACTCGTGGCTGGCCTCGGCACTGGTCGGCCGCTCGGTCGCCACCGTGGCGGAATTGTGCTTCGCTGCGCAATGGGCCCTGCCGATGCGCGAGCTCGCGGCGTTCGACGGTGGGCGCCGCGCCGCCCGTGCGGCGGTCCTGGTGTTGCCGCTGATTGTGGTGGCCGAGTGCGCCTCCTGGCATTCCGTGATCACCGGCATGAATCTCGGCCACGTGATCGAGGAAACGCTGTGGGGCATTTGTGCGGTGCTGGTCCTGGCCGGCCTGTGGTCGGTGCGGTCGGCGGTCGCGCCGGCGCAGCGCGGCCTGTTGAAGGTGGGCATCGTGACCTGCGCGGGCTATGCGGCCTACATGTTTGCCGTGGACGTGCCGCAGTACTTCTCGCGCTGGATGGCGGACCTCCACGCCGGTCGCGAGTTCGCCGCGCTGGGCGAAGGCGTGGCCGATGCGGCGTTGCGCCGCCATGTGCTGCACGATTGGCAGGTGTGGCGCGGCGAAGTGGTGTGGATGACGGCGTATTTCAGCGTCGGCGTCTGGGTCAGCCTGGCGCTCGCGGTGCTGTCGCCGCGGATCCGCCATGCGGACGTCCGCCTGCCGCGGGCCCCGCGCAAGGCCGGCGCGGTGCTGCATCCGGCGGTCTGAGCGCGCGGGCGCGGGTTTCCGCAACCCGCCGGTTGCCTGCGGCGCGCATCAAGGCACAATGGCGGGATGCGTCCCTTCTTGTGTGGTGCCTTCCTTGCAACGGCGATCGGGCTGGCGTCGTGCGCGCAGCCATCCCCGCCCGCCATTCCCGCTTCGCGCAGCGGCGGCGCGCTGGAGGTCGTCCCGGTGTCCGCATGGGGTGGCACTCCGGCGGACGCCGCCAAGGGCCGTGTGCACGACATCCGCCGCATCACGCTGCACCACGGCGGCACGACCTTCACCCGCGACAAGGATGTGGCGCAGCACTTGCGCAACCTGCAGGCGTGGTCGCGGCGCGAAAAGGGCTGGATCGACATCCCGTACCACTTCGTGATCGACCTGGACGGCAGGGTGTACGAAGCGCGCGACATCCGCCTGGCCGGCGACACCAACACCGAGTACGACCCGGCCGGGCACGCCCTGGTCATGGTGCTGGGCAACTACGAGGAGATCGAGCCCACGCCCACCCAGCTGGCGGCGGTGGCGGACACGATGGCGATGCTGGCGCGCCGCTACCGGCTCGGCGTGGACACCATCGGCTCGCACCGGGACCATTCGAAGCAGACGGTGTGCCCGGGCAAGCACCTCTACCGGTACCTTCAGGATGGCCGCCTGGTCGCAGCGGTCAAAGGGCGCCTCGGGACGCCCTGAATGTGCGGCTCGGGGCGCCTTGGCGGTGGTTTGTCGCATGGATGTGGCCGGGCGGGGTTCGCGCACTAAAATGTGCTGGAGTGACTGAACGGCTCACCTTCTCCCCAACCCCTCTCCCGTCAAGGGAGAGGGGCTTAACAACCCGCACGGCAATAGCTGACGCTGAAGTCAGCCCGATCAAGTGCGACTTGTGACTGAAACACCATGAACTCCATGCCTCCCCCGACTTCTCCCGAACGCAATGGCTTCACCGGCTTGGTCGCGCGCCTCTACGGTGCCCTGGACTGGTCGCGGCGGTTTGCGATGAACATGATCTTCCTGCTGATCCTGCTGATCCTGGTGGTGGTCGCCATGGCGCCGTCGGGCAAGGGCGGGCTGCAGGAGAAAACCACGCTGGTGATGAACCTGTCGGGGCGCCTGGTGGAGCAGTACACCGGCAACAACCGCCTGATGGCGCTCACGCGCCAGTTCGACGATGCCGACCCGGAAACGCAGTTGCGCGACGTGGTGAACGTCATCGACGCCGCCGCCAGGGACCCGAAGATCATCCGCATGGTGCTGCTGACCGACGACCTGCAGTCCGGCGGGCTGGCGACGCTGCGCGAAATCGCCATGGCCATGGACCGCTTCCGCGCGGCGGGCAAGGAGATCGTGGCGTGGGGCAGCGAATTCGACCAGCGCCGCTATTTCCTGGCCGCGCACGCCCAGCAGGTGTACCTCCACCCGATGGGCATCGTGATGCTGGAAGGCTTCGGCGGCTACCGCAATTACTACCGCAATGCGCTGGACAAGCTCGGCGTGTCGGCCAACGTGGTGCGGGCGGGCAAGTTCAAGAACTACGGCGAGACCTACCTCGCCACGGCGCCGTCGAAGGAGACGCTGGAGTCCGAGAAATATCTCTATGACGGCCTCTGGGAAGGCTATCTGGGCGCCATCGAACCGGCGCGCAAGCTCGCGCCCGGCAGCGTCATGAAAACCATCAACCAGGTGGACGTCCTGCTGCCGGCCGCCGGGGGCGACGCCGCCAAGGTGGCGCTGGACGCGAAGTGGGTCGACGGCATCAAGACCAAGGACGAATTGCGCCAGTTGCTGATCGACAAGGGCGAGAAGGACGAGGAGAACAAGACCTTCCGGCAGGTGTCGTTCCACGATGACCTCGCCGCCGTGAAGCCGGCCCAGGCCGGCGATGCAGTGGCGGTGGTGATCGCCGAGGGCGAAATCGTCGAGGGCAACGCACCGGCCGGGCGCGTGGGGGGCCGTACCACGGCGGAACTCATCCGCAAGGCGCGCAACGACGACCGCTTCAAGTCCATCCTGCTGCGCGTGAATTCCCCGGGCGGCAGCCCCCTGGGCTCGGAGTACATCCGCCGCGAGCTGGAATTGGCGAAAAAGCAAGGCAAGGCCGTGGTCATCTCCATGGGCGACGTGGCCGCCTCCGGGGGCTATTGGGTCTCGATGGGCGCCGACGAGGTGGTCGCCGATCCACTGACCGTCACCGGCTCGATCGGCGTAGTGGGAATGCTGCCCACGGGCGAAAAGGCGATGGACAAGCTCTCCATCCACACCGGCGGCTATGCCACCACCTGGCTGCGCGAGAACGGCTACGACCCGCGGCGGCCGCTCGACCCGCGCTTCGTGAAGCTGGTGCAGGCCGGCATCGACCACATTTACACCGATTTCAAGGCCAAGGCCGCCGCGTCGCGCAAGACCACGCCGGAGAAGATCGACGAGGTCGCCCAGGGCCGCGTGTGGACCGGCAAGCAGGCCAAGGACCGCGGGCTGGTCGATACGCTCGGCTTCTTCACCGACGCGGTGAAGGCGGCCAAGTCGCGCGCCAAGCTCGCCGAGGACGCCGCCGTGGTGTACATCGAACCGGAGAAGACCAAGATCGAGAAGTTCCTCGAAGCCTTCGGTGCTTCGGGCGCGCGGGCGATCGCGAAGTTCGTCGAGCCTTCATGGCTCCATGCCGGCGTGCCGGGCCAGGCGGCCAGGGACATCCAGCGCGACCTCCAGTGGCTGGTGGACATCAGTGACCGCACGCGCGGCGGCTCGCCGATCAAGGCCCTCGCCCACTGCCTGTGCACCGACCCGCTGTAAAGCGTACGCCGCGGAGGGGCGCGGTCCCCTCGGTCGGCGCGGCCATGCTCAATCGCATCGTGCGCCGGCTGGAGCGCTTCGGCGGCCACGACGAGCCGGGCATCGCAGTCGGCATCGCCAAGCGCGGCGAGCGGGCGATCACCGCCGGGCAGGGGTTGGCGAACCTCGAAACAGGGGCGCCGTTCACGCCGGACTCGGCTTTCCGCATCTGCTCGATTTCCAAGCAGTTCCTGTGCGCGCTGGTGTGGAAGGCGCATCGCGCGGGCAAGCTCGATGTCGATGCGCATCCCTCGGCGTACTTGGGCGGATTTCCGGGGCTCGACAAGTCGCTGACGCTCCGGCACCTGATGCACAACCGCTCCGGCCTGCGCGACCACTGGGTGCTGGCGATGTGGATGGGCGCGCGCGCCGAGCAGCCGTTCACCCTGGCCGACGGCGAGGAGGTGATCCGCCGCGCACCGAAGAGCATGTTCGCACCCGGCAGCCAGAACCTCTATTGCAACGCCAACTTCGTGCTGCTCGAGCGCGCGCTGGAAAACGTGACCGGCCGCACGTTCAGCGAGAACGTCCACCGCGACATCTTCGGGCCGCTCGGCATGGCGTCGAGTTTCGTCGGCATCGATTGTGCGGATGCGCTGCCCGGCGGCGAGCAGGGCTACCGGCTGCACCATGGGCAGTGGGAAGTGGAACAGAACGGCATGCACTGGTCCGGCCCGGCGGGCATCGTGTCCACCATCGAAGACATGCTGAAGTGGGACGCCTGCCTCGATGACCCCCAGCGCGCGGGCTTGCCGTTCGTGGCGGACATCACGCGCATGGCCCCGTTCAACGACGGCGCGCCGGGGCTCTACGCTTCCGGCATCGGCGTCATCGAGCAGGGCGGGCGGCACCTGGTCACGCATTCGGGCGCGTTGCGCGGCTGGCGCTCGGTGCAACTGCGGCACGCATCCGAAGGCGTGTCGGTGTACGTGTTCATCAACCGCACCGCCTCGCCGCGCGACGTGGCCACGGACCTGGCCCGCATCGTGGGCGCGCGGCCGATCTGGGCCGGCGCGGCGCGCCGCCGCGCGCAGCTAATGGACTTGCCGCACCACGGATCCTATGTGAGCGTGGAGCAGGGCATGGTGGTGGCGCTGGAGGCGGAATCCGAAGGCAAGGCGGCGGCGAGCCTGCGGCAGTTTGGCGACGCATCGCCCCTGTTTCACACCGCCGGCGGGACCTTCGAGACCGAGGACCGGCGCACCACCCTCCAGTTCCTGGACGGTGGCCGGCTGCTGCTGCGCGCGATTGATCACAACGTCGCCGCGGTGTTCGAGCGGGTGGCAGACGCGAAGCGGCCGTTCGGCGCGCGCGGGGCTTTTGCCTGCAAGCCGCTGGACAGCATCGTTGCGATCACGCCGGGACAAGGCGGGGCGACGATCAGTTTTTCGGGTCCGTTCGGGGCCGGCATCCACCATCCGTTGCACACGCTCGACGAGCGCTATGCCTGGTTCGACATTCCGCGCGGGGTCGATGAATCGCCCCCGGGCCGCGTGCTGGTGGTGCACGACCGCACGGCCGGTACGCTGGAATTGAGTTGCGGCTTGGCGCGCCGCGTGGTGTTCCGGCAATAGGCCACGCCGTGCAACGCGAATCCACGGCCTTCGGGTGCGCGCGCCGGCTGGGTGCAGGCGTGCTGCTGCTCCTCGCCGGCGGCTGCGCCATCGCGCCCACCGAAAAGCGCCATTCACCGGAAGAGATCGCGCGTTACTCCAGTGCGGATTTCGCCGCGCCCATCGCGTCCGAGGCAGGCGAGCGCGAGGTCTTCGACGAGGCCGGCCGCACGATCCGCGATGCGCTGGCCCTCGGGACGGCGGACGATGCGGAGGCGCGCATTCCCGATGCGTTGTCGGCGGTGGCGTTCTTCAACCGCGACCTGGAGGCCGGCCGCGTGATCCTGCTCAATGCCTTGCCCGGCCTGGCCGCCAGGCCGCCCGCGTACCAGCGCGGCGTGCTGTCGGTGGCGCACCAGTTGTATTTCCGGGACGCGGCACCGTGGATGCGCAGCCTGCTTTCGGAGATCGCCACGCCGCGCGAGTTCGCCATTGCCGCGTACACGCTGCTGCGTGCAGAGGACGATGCGGCCACGCGAGCGTTCATCCGCGACCGGATGGTGATGCGCTTCGCGGACCCTGCGACCGAGCCGCGGCTGGTGGCGCTGCAGGATCGCCTGGCCACCGACCCGCGCACGCATGCGGCGCGACGCCCGCCCCTGGCCGAGCTGTTTGCCGCGCCCCTGCGCGCCGGCCACCCGGTGATCTTCAGCGTGCAGCGCCCGGGCCGCAACGTGTTCGGCCTGGCCCTGGTGCGCGGCGCCGACGGCCGCTTTGCGCGCGATGCGGATGGTTCATTGTTCGCGCAGCCGATGCTGGCGCGCGCGACGACCGAACTGCCCGGCACGATCACCAACGGCCACACGCCGCGCGGCGTGTTCACCATCGTCGGCGCGGGCACGGCAACCAACAAGTGGATCGGGCCGACGCCGTACCTGCATTCGAAAATCCCGGTGGAGGCGACGGTGGCCGAATACGAGCACGCCGAAGTCCAGGCCGAATGGGACGAGGCGCGTTACGCGAGCTTCCTGCCGCCGTCGTGGCGCGACTACTTCCCGATGAAGGAGGCCTGGCTGGCCGGCCGCGCGGGCCGCGACGACATGATCCTGCACGGCACCACCATCAACAGCGGCTACTACACCGGCGCCAGCTACTACCCCGGCACGCCTTCCGCCGGGTGCCTGGTGTCGATGGAAACCTGGTCAAAAGCCGACGGCCGCCAGATGTCGAGCGACCAACTGACCCTGGCCAAGGTGTTCACGCGCGAGGGCAAGGACCGCGGGTATCTGGTGGTGGTGGAGATCGACGAGGGGCCGGGGCCGGTCAGGCTGGATGAGGTGGTGCCGTATTTGCCGCGGGAGTGATTCGTTTGTTGTCCCTGCGCAGGGCGAGGCAGGGGTTTCGCGAAGCACGGCTTCGCGATCCACCAAGAAAGAAGTCGTCCCCGCGCAGGCGGGGACCTCTGACTATGTAGTGGCCTTTCGTTCAGCAGTCTCGCTTGCTCGGTCGATGGCGCGTTGATGAGACAAGCCGGGGGTTGCCCGGCGGCAAGTTACTTTCTTTTGCTTCGCCAAAAGAAAGTAACCAAAGAAAAGGCGACCCAGCGTCCCCGCAGTGACTCGGAACGTGCACAGTCGCGAGATCCACTGTTCTTCCACGGAAAGCCCTGCATGGCTTTCCGGTTCAGCGGGCGCGGAGCAATGCTCCGCGAAACCCCCGCTTCACCCTGCGCCTCTCGCCGCGCCGGGCCGCCCGCTAAACTCGCGGCTCGAACAATTGCGGCGCATTCATCGCAATGTCCCCCTCGCCGCTCAAACATAGCGGTCGGACTTCTCCCGCCGCGTCTGCGATGCTCGGCGGGGCCAATGGGGAACTTCAAAACAAGCGATACGGGACGGCTTTCGCCCAATCGCGGAGCTGATTGATCAACAGGCTCTTGGGGTCCCCATTGACGGCGCTGAGCAACGGAGCGGTCGAAGGGGCAGTCCGACCGCTATGTCTGAGCGGCGAGCACCATTGGCTCTCTAACGCTCAATTGGCATTCGAGCCGCGAGTTTAGCGGGCGGCCTTCGGCCGTGAGTAGCGCAAGGAACCCCGGCAGCTCTATCGCCGGGGCGCCGGCGCTGGGGTCGCCTTTCTTTGCTTACTTTCTTTGGCGAAACAAAGAAAGTAAGTTGCCGCCGGGCAACCCCCGGCTTGCCAATCAAAGCGCAAGTGCCTTCGCCATCACAGCTGCTGAACAAAAAGCCAAAGCAAAGATAGAGGTCCCCGTCGTCACGGGGACGACGTCAAAGGTTGGATCGCAACGAGATGCGTTGCGAACACCCGCGACCCCTACAACCTCCCCAACCTCTCCGCCA